>CAYQME010000007.1:0-59956 GCA_964418645.1 uncultured Flavobacteriaceae bacterium | reverse complement strand
AAAAGAAGATAAAAAAAGATCAAAAGAAGAAAAGAAAGCTTATAAAAAAGCCAGAGCAAAAGAAAAATTGCTTAAAAATAAATCTAAAAAAAAAGACAATTAATTACACTATTAGAAATAAAAATTTTTTATCTCTGAATAATAAAGCAATAATGCCTCGAATTTCGAGGCTTTATTGTAACAAATGGTTAATAATTACGTTGTAATAGACAATCAATCAAATTCAACACGTTATGTTAAAGCAATTTTTTATTATCTGCTCAGGCTCAGATACTGATATTTTAGAGCACTGCTCTAAAGGTGAACAAAATAAATATGCGGGTATTGGTGCTACGGTTTTTTTTACCGCTTTTATGGCTTTTATAGCCGCCAGTTATGCCCTTTATACCGTATTTGATAACTTATTTGCTGCAATAGCTTTTGGATTTATTTGGGGATTACTCATCTTTAACTTAGATAGGTATATTGTCTCTACAATTAAAAAAACCGGCAATGTAATTGACGAGCTTATCCAAGCATCACCAAGAATTATATTAGCTGTTATCATCGCTGTAGTTATTGCTAAACCTTTAGAACTAAAAATATTTGAAAAAGAAATCAATCAAGTGTTGTTAGAACAAAAAAACGATTTAACACTTGCAAACAAAGATCAAATCGCACAACAGTTTACGCCCAAAATTGAAAGTTTACAAAACGATATAAAATCGTTTCAAAATGACATTGACACCAAAGAAGCAGAAGTTAATATCTTATATGATACTTATATCGCTGAAGCCGAAGGTCGGGAAGGTACAATGCTATTGGGCAAAGGACCCGTTTATAAAGAAAAGCGAGATAAACACGATGCGTTACTAGTTGAATTGCAAGAACTAAAAGAAACCAATAAAGCAAAAATTGCAGCTACCGAAGCTCAAATAGTACAACTTGAAGGTGAGTACAAAACCCAAGTTACATCCTCACAACCAATAATTGACAATTTTGATGGATTAATGGCTCGTGTTAATGCCTTGGGGTCATTGCCTTGGTTGCCATCTTTTTTTATATTCTTATTGTTCTTAGCTATAGAGACCTCTCCAATATTTGCCAAATTGCTATCTTCAAGAGCTGAATATGATATTAAAACCCAAGACAGCGAATCTGAACTCAAAACTTGGGCACAACAAAACGAACACCAACGCAGTGTATTATTGCATGCAGATAATACCATAAACGACCGTGTTTATGACGATATTTCTGCCGAAGAAGAACTATTCGCTTATAAAAAGAAAATGGCTCGCGAGCTTATGAAAAAACAGCAAGATGCGTTTTATAAAAAGCAAACACGAATTCTTTAGGATATAGACTCTTTTCGTGATATTTTCTTTTATTTTTATAATTGATTATTCCGCTGTAAAAACTAGAGTTAATGCCAGACAATACCATTAAAATTTCTGTAATTCAAGCAGAACGTATTCTTCTTTCCTTATATGATATAACTGGTACTCTATCTGTGTTGCCTGGTTATGAAGACTATAATTTTAGAGTTAAAATAAATAGTGGAGATGGTTTTATTCTTAAAATTTCTCGTCCTGATGAAGATGAAAACAATCTTTATTTTCAACAAGAATTATTGCAATATATTGCTTCCAACGGTAGGGATATTATAGCGCCTAAAGTTAAGAAAGGCAAAAATGGAAATTCAGTTTCTGAAATCGTTGATGAATTTGGTAAACTACGAAAAGTACGTTTACTAACTTGGATTTCAGGCAGAGTTTGGAGTAGTGTTAATCCGCAATTAGATAATTTACGGTTTAGTTTAGGGGAAAAATGTGGTCGGTTAACAAGTGTTCTTTCTAGTTTTAATCACCCAAAAGCATATCGGGATTTTGAATGGGATATTGCACAATCTTTATGGACAAAAGAACACCTTTCCCTTTTTAATAAAAAAGAGATTGAAATTATATCCTATTTTCAAGAGCTTTTTGAAGGTAATTTTAAAGCTTACTGTTTACTACGAAAATCTATCGTCCATAACGACATAAATGACAATAATATAGTTGTTTCAACAGAATTAGTCAATCCTAAAGTAATTGCATTTATAGATTATGGAGATGCTATGCATACTCAAATAATTAATGATGTGGCAATAGCATGTTCTTATGCTATAATGCGCGAAAAAGATCCTCTGGATGCTGCTTTGCCCATAATTAAAGGATATCATTCCACATTTCCCCTCCTAGAATCTGAATTAAAACATTTATATGTTTGTATTGCAATGCGAATGGTTATATCTGTTGTAAAGTGTACTCTAAATAAATTAGCAGAACCCGACAGAGAATATTTATATATAAGCGAAAAACCGTCTTGGGAATTACTTAAAAAATGGAAGACTGTAAGTGCCTGTTTTGCTCATTTTAGTTTCAGGCAAGTATGCGGTTTTAGTGTACATCCTAATGAAGAAAAATTTAATGATTGGGCAAATAAAAACAAATTTGAAGTTTCAAAATTGTTCCCGTCAGCCAATAGTAATAAAATTCAAAATTTAGATTTAAGTGTTTCCAGTAAATGGATTGGGCATCAGCAGGATTTTAACGATTTAGATTTATTTCAATTCAAAATTAATAAGCTTCAAGCTAAACACCCGAATAAAATTATTGCTGGTGGGTATTTAGAACCTCGTGCTATTTACACATCTTCAGAGTATGACAAAGCAGGAAACCAAGGTAAAGAAAGTAGGACTATACATTTAGGAATTGATTTTTGGTTTCCTGCACATACTCCTGTTCATGCATTACTTGATGGCGAAGTTGTCACTGCAGTAAATGATGCCGGTGACAAAGAATATGGCGGTTTGGTGATTTTGAAACACACTGTAGAAGATTTTGAATTCTATACTCTTTATGGTCATAATACGGTTGCAAGTGTATTAAAACACAAAGTTGGAGATATTATCAAAAAAGGAGAAAAAATATCTGAATTAGGCAGCTATCCAGAAAACGGAAATTGGGCACCTCATCTTCATTTTCAGGTTATGTTATCTATGTTGGATTACAACATTGACTTTCCTGGAGTGACATATTATAATCAGCTTGAAGTTTGGAAAGGCATTTGTCCAGATCCTAATCTATTGTTTAAATCAGAGACCCTTCAAAACAGTCATGAGGTTTCAAACAAAGAATTAATAAATTACCGGCAACAACATTTAGGCAAAAGTTTAAGCTTACAATACAAAACACCAATTAAAATGGTTCGTGGTAATGGACAGTATTTGATTGACCAATTTGGACAACAATACTTGGATACCGTTAATAATGTGGCACACATAGGTCACGAAAATTATAATGTTGTAAAAGCAGGACAGGAACAAATGGCATTGATAAATACCAATTCACGTTATTTACATGAAAATATCAATGAATTAGCTAAAGAACTCATTGAAACCTTACCTCAAGAATTCAGCGTACTTCATTTTGTGAATTCTGGAAGTGAAGCCAACGAATTGGCCATACGCATGGCGAAAGTAGCCACTGGCGAGTGTGACATTATTGCTTCAGAAATGGGTTATCATGGTAATACCAATATGTGTGTAGATATTAGTTCTTATAAATTTGATGGCAAAGGTGGTTCTGGTGCACCAGAGCATACACATATTTTTCCATTACCAGATGTTTTTAGAGGTAAGTATAGAGGTGGAAATGCTGGCGAGAAATACGCAAACGAAGTTCAAAAACAGATAGACATTGTTCATCAAAAAGGTCGAGGAGTTAGCGCATTTATCATAGAGCCAATTATAAGTTGTGGCGGACAAATAGAATTGCCTAAAGAGTTTTTAGCCAAAGCATATAAATATGTTAGAGAAACTGGAGGTTTATGTATTTCTGATGAAGTTCAAGTAGGTTGTGGAAGACTAGGAAAAACATTTTGGGGCTTCCAACTACATAATGTAATCCCTGATATTGTGACTATAGGTAAACCTGTTGGAAATGGGCATCCTTTAGCCGCCGTAGCCTGTACAAAAACTATTGCCGACAAATTTGCCAATGGCATGGAATATTTCAACACCTTTGGAGGAAACCCAGTGTCCTGTGCTATAGGTGCCGAAGTATTAAGAACTGTTAAACGGGAAAAACTTCAGGAGAATGCTTTACAAGTTGGAGAATATTTAAAAAATGAACTTAAGAAATTATCGCAAGAATTTCCAATTATTGGTGATGTACGTGGTCAAGGTTTATTTCTAGGGATTGAGTTGGTTGATTCAAAAATGAATCCTTTGGCAAGCCAAACCGATTATTTATCAAACCGAATGAAAGATTATGGTATTTTAATAAGTACTGATGGCCCAGACCATAATGTATTAAAAATTAAACCACCTATAATATTTACTAAAGAAAATGCAAAGGAGTTAATTTTCTATTTAAAGAAAGTATTTGCCGAAGATTTTATGCGTTCGATTAATTAAACTAATAAAATATTGAAATTACAATATCTACTAATAAGTCTAATTACTACTGTAAGCTGTAAGCAAGAGTTCTTGCAAGAAGTGAAGGAGCAAACATATCACTATAATCATGAAATTTTTGAAGAAAATAAACTTGCTCCTCGAGCATCTTTCTTTGCTTCGGAGAGTTTAAACATTATTGAAAAAGAAAACTCCAAACGATATACAAGTTTAAATGGTGATTGGAAGTTTCATTGGGTAAAAGACCCTAAACAACGTCCTGCTACTTTTCAAAATGAAAGCTTTGATGATTCTGATTGGACAACTATTCCAGTACCTGCTAACTGGGAAGTAGAAGGTTTTGGGCATCCTATTTATCTTGACGAACGCTATCCATTCACAACAAAATGGCCAGACGCTCCAACAGATTACAACCCAGTTGGAACTTACAGAAAATTTATTGAGTTAAGTAAAGGCTTTTTATCAGAGGATATTATCCTTCACTTCGCAGCTGCAAAATCAGCGATGTATGTATATGTCAATGGTAATTATGTTGGCTATTCACAAGGAAGCAAGACACCTGCCGAATTCAACATTACAAAATATGTAAAAGAAGGCAAAAACTTAATCGCTTTACAAATGTTTAGATGGAGTGATGCGAGCTATTTAGAAAGCCAAGATTTTTTACGCTTGAGTGGTATTGAACGCGATGTATATTTATATGCACGCCCCAAAGTTTTTGTTTCAGATTATCATTCATACACCAATTTGGATGATGGCTATAAAGATGGGATCTTTAAAAACACCATTTCTATAATCAACAATAATAGTTCTCTTGAAAAAAGACAAGTGCTTCTGGAACTGTTAGATGGAGAAAATTTAATTTATTCAGATTCTAAAACTATAGATGTTCCAGCTAATAGCTCAATTGTTTTTTCTTCGGAAACACTAATTAAAAATGTTAACCAATGGTCTGCAGAAGTTCCTAATTTATACACTTTAAAAATTGTATTGGTAGACGAGGTCAATTCAAACAATAATCAATTCATTAGCAAAAATATTGGTTTTAAACGTGTAGAAATTAAAAATTCTCAAGTTGTCTTTAATGGAAAAGCTATTTACTTTCGTGGTATTGACAGACATGAAACCGATCCTTTTACAGGGCATGTAGTTTCAAGGGCATCTATGGAAAAGGACATTAAATTAATGAAGCAAAATAATATTAATGCTGTACGCTCTTCACATTACCCAAACGATCCATATTGGTTAGATTTATGTGATAAATATGGTTTGTATGTTATTGACGAAGCAAATATTGAAAGCCATCCTTTAGCTATCGATGAAAATACACAAATAGGAAATGAAATATCTTGGTTACCAGCGCATATGGCTCGAACCCAACGCATGTATTATCGAGACAGGAACCATCCATCAATATATTCTTGGTCATTAGGCAATGAAGCTGGTGAAGGTGAGATTTTCAGAACCACATACAAATGGCTAAAAGACAATGATGATAACCGAATTGTGCAATACGAGCCTGCACAAAAAGAAGATTATACAGATATTTATTGCCCAATGTATCCTAAAACAGAATTCTTAATTAATCACGGAAAATCAGATTCTGACAAGCCATCTATAATTATCGAGTATGCCCACGCTATGGGTAATTCGGTTGGGAATTTACAAGATTATTGGGATATTATTGAAAGCTATTCAAATCTTCAAGGTGGATATATTTGGGATTGGGTTGATCAATCTTTAGAATACAAAGACGAAAATGGAAATCCTTATTTGGCATACGGTCACGATTATCATCCAGATTTGCCTACAGATGGAAACTTTTTAAACAACGGTCTGGTTGATCCTTATCGCAATCCGCATCCACATTTATCCGAAGTGAAAAAGGTTTACGAGCCAGTTCAATTTAATTATTTAGGAAATGGTATTATTGAAATTGAAAATAAGAATTTCTTTACCGATTTATCTGATAAAACATTAGCGTTGCATCTTTTAGTTGACGGTAAATTGGAACAACTGAAATCTAATATTGAATTAGATGTTAAACCACAATCAAAAGTCATTATGCAATTTTCTGAAATTCCAACTATATTTGTTCCAGAAAGTGAATTTATACTTGAAGTACGTCTAATTCAAAAAGAAGGGAACAAAATGCCTCCTAAAGATCACGAAATTGCTTGGGATCAATTTATATTGCAGAAAGATAATGTAATTGAATTTACCAGATCAGGAAATGATATGAAAGTGGCTTCTGGAGAACATTATCGGATCACAAACGATTTAACCGAATTAATAATCGACTCCAAAACTGGTGAGATGGTGTCTTGGAAATATCAAGGAAACAAAATTACTAATCAACCAATCAAACCAAATTTTTGGCGTCCTCCAACCGATAATGATTTAGGAAACAATATGCACTATTGGGCTAAAATTTGGCAAGATGCTACTTATAATTACGAAGCTGAATTGAGTATAAAACCAAAAAAAATAGTAGATGGTGTTACTTATGTAGTATTTTATAACCTTCCAAATAACGAAGCAAGTGTTAAAATAAAATATTCAATTCTCACAAATGGTAATTTAAATATAGATTACAGTTTCAACCCTAATCAAAATAACTTACCTAACATTCCACGTTTAGGCGTGTATCTGACTTTACCTAAAGATTTTGTGAATGTCTCTTGGTATGGTAAAGGTCCCAAAGAAAGTTATTGGGATAGAAAAACGGGACAAAAAACTGGCATATTCAACAGCTCAACAAAGAAAGAATTTGAACGCTATCCACGTCCACAAGAAACTGGTAACAAAACCGATATTCGTTGGATTAAGGTTAGTTCTAGTAACTTGTCATTAAAAGCTTCAGGAAATGTGTTATTGAATTCGAGTGTTTGGCCATTTGCAATCACAGAAATTGACTTTAACAGTGACGATGCTGGTGAATCAGCCTCTGGATTGGTTCCAGTAACTAAAAAGCATGGAGCAGACATTAAATTAGGAGAAACCATTCAGTGGAATATTGACTATTTGCAAATGGGTGTTGGAGGTGATACTTCTTGGGGAAGAATGGTACATCCCGAATATACCATACCTGCAAACAAAGACTATAATTATTCATTTACAATAGAACCAAAACAATAAATATTATGCAGATTTTAACTTTTCTAGGCTTTACTTTATTAGTTGCTATCATTTCATATTTAGCAACACGAAAAACAAACGAGTCGTCTTCAGATGGCTATTTTTTAGGAGGCAGAAGTTTAACTGGTGTTGTCATTGCCGGATCATTACTGCTGACTAACTTATCTACGGAACAAATCGTTGGCTTAAATGGAGCTGCATTTAAAGAAGGTATTTTAGTAATGGCTTGGGAAACTTTAGCAGCTCTTGCCATGGTAATCACAGCGGTGTTTTTGTTGCCACGATATTTAAAAGGAGGAATAACAACAGTCCCTCAATTTTTGGAAAAACGATATGACAATGCTACCAAAACTATTACTTCAGGGTTGTTTTTAAGCGGTTATGTTGTCGTTCTTTTACCAATAGTATTGTATTCTGGGGCTTTAGCAATAAACACCATGTTCGATGTCCCAGAACTTCTTGGTGTTTCAGAAAATTCAGCATTATGGATAACTGTTTGGGGTATTGGGATTATTGGTTCAATCTATGCCATTTTTGGCGGACTTAAAGCTGTTGCTGTATCCGATTTAATCAATGCAATTGGATTATTAATTGGAGGTCTTATGATTCCAGTATTTGGATTATGGGCAATCGGAGATGGAAGTTTAAGCGAAGGGATTTCAACTTTGATTAATACACATCCAGAGAAGTTTAAATCAATGGGTGGACCTAGTGCTTCTGTTCCATTTGGAACAATTTTTACAGGGATGATGCTTGTACAGTTATTTTATTGGGGAACAAATCAAGCCATCATTCAACGTGCTCTAGGTGCAAAAAACTTAAAAGAAGGTCAGAAAGGGTTATTGTTAGCCTCTTTCATAAAAATATTAGGGCCTTTAATTGTTGTGCTTCCTGGTGTTATTGCATTTCACATGTTTGGAGAAACTTTAGATAATCCAGACCAAGCTTACCCTATGTTGGTTACTAAAGTATTACCTGCGACTTTAGTTGGTTTTTTTGCGGCAGTATTATTTGGGGCAATTTTAAGTTCATTTAATTCTGCTTTAAATAGTTCTGTGACCTTATTTGGGATTGATATTTACAAGTCACATATAAAAAAGGATGCTACCGAAAAACAAACGGTATTTGCAGGCAAAACATTTGGTATCGTTTTAGCAATTCTATCAATGTGTATTGCGCCCTTATTAGTGTATGCTTCAGATGGGTTATTCGGATATTTGCAAAAAGTTAATGGTTGTTATAGCATTCCAATACTAACAATCATCGTTGTTGGATATCTTACTAAATATGTTCCGGCAATTGCTGCTAAAATCGCTATCATTTCTGGAGTTGTATTATATACAATATATATATTACTTGACGGATTTGTTTATGTTGGACAGTTCCCTCATTTTTTACACGTTATGGCAATTTTATTTGTATTAAATGTACTTATCATGCTGCTTATAGGAAAATACAAACCTCGTACAGAACCCTATCAACAAGAATATACAAAACAAGTTGACATTACGCCTTGGAAATATTTAAATACAGTAGGGATCGCTATATGTGTTATAGTTCTAGGAGTCTATATTTATTTTGTATAACTTCTTCTAATGAATCTACATTTAATAGATCACGTAAAGTCAAATTTTAAACACAAGTATAAAACCAACCCTATTCTAGTATTTGCTCCTGGGCGCATTAACCTAATTGGTGACCATACCGATTATAATGATGGCTATGTTTTTCCAGCAGCGATTGATAAAGGGATTGTTGCGGCAATTAACAAAAGTAATGCAGAACATTCGTCTATTATTGCCCTTGATGTTAATGAGCAATTAAATTTCACTTTAGAAAATACACAGTCAATATCAAGTAGCGATTGGAAAAATTATGTCATAGGCGTTGTTGCCGAAATTCAAAAAGTCGGAAAACAAATAGGAAACTTCAATCTAGTTTTTGGTGGAGATATTCCTGTAGGTGCTGGTTTATCGTCTTCAGCAGCGTTAGAGAATAGTGTAGTTTTTGGACTTAATGAACTATTTCAATTAGGTCTATCAAAAAAGGATATGATTTTTATTTCTCAAAAAGCAGAGCATAACTTTGCTAGTGTGAAATGTGGTATCATGGACCAATATGCGAGTATGTTCGGCAAAAAAGATACAGCAATACTATTAGATTGTCAAAGCTTGATTGCTTCAATTGTTGAAATTGATTTAAGAGAATATGAAATTTTGTTAATCAACACCAATGTAAAACATAATTTAGCTGAAAGTGAATATAATGAAAGACGTTCTACCTGTGAACTCGTTGCTTCATTATTAAATCTAAAAAGTTTAAGAGATGCTTCAGAAAAAGATTTATTTTCGATAAAACATCAAATTTCCTTCGACTACTATCAAAAAATACTTTATGTGATTCAGGAAAATCAACGAGTGACTCAAGCCTTTGATGCTATTAAAAATAATGACTTGGAACTATTCGGTAAATTACTCTATGCATCACATAAGGGTTTACAACATCAATACAAAGTGAGTTGTGATGAGCTAGATTATTTGGTTAATAAAGCAAAAAATACCCAATATGTTTTGGGAGCGAGAATGATGGGCGGCGGTTTTGGAGGCTGTACCATTAACTTCATAAAAAAAGATGCTGTTTCTGCCTATTCCGATTCTATTAAAAAATCGTATCAGAAACATTTTAATAAAGAATGTAGTATATATAATATAACTTTATCTCAAGGTACTCATCTTATAAATATCTGAAATCATGAAAAAATTATTTTTATTTCTTTGCATGCTATCACTACTCTTTTCGTGTTCCAAAACAAATAATAAAGCAGATAAAAAAGCAATCCAAGAAATCCTAGAAACCCAACGAATAGCTTGGTCCAATAATGATCTCGAAGGGTTTATGCAAGGTTATTGGAAGAGTGATTCATTCAAATTTTATGGCAGTCATGGTCTTACTAAAGGATGGCAACAAACACTTGACAGTTACAAAAAGCGATATCCTACCAATGAACATTCGGGGACGCTTAATTTTAAGATAAATGACATTTCAAAAATAAATGAAGGTGAATATTTTGTCATGCGTGAATATCATTTAACACGCAAGATTGGTAATGCAGATGGCGTTTTTATGATTATCTTTAAGAAGATTAATGGTGAATGGAAAATTATTGCTGATATATCCTGCTAATATTATGAATTATATTATCCGATTAGCAATATTGGAAGATTTACCTACACTACTGGAATTTGAACAAGGTGTAATTCAAGCGGAGCGCCCAATTGATCCAACAATTAAGAACGGCAAAATTAGCTATTACGACATTTCGGAATTAATAACCAGCGACACATCTGATGTGTTTGTTGTTAAAATTGACAATAAAATTGTTGCTTCTGGTTATGCAAAGATTAAAGGCGACAGACATTATCTAAAGCATGATAAGATTGGGTATCTTGGTTTTATGTTTGTACCCAAAGAACATCGTGGAAAAGGAATAAACAAACTCATTGTCGATGCTTTGTTAAAATGGTGTAAAGAGAGAGATATCTTTGAGATTAGACTGGATGTATATGATGAGAATCCATCGGCTATAAGAGCTTATGAAAAAGTAGGTTTTAAAAAACATATGATTAATATGCGAATGGATATAACTGATTTGGATATATAAATGCTTTTAAAACTTTCTGTCTGGACTGAAAGGTCGTAAGCTTAAAGTCGGTTTTTGTTCCGAGATAATTTCTGAAACCAATTTCCCTGTTCCTGTTGCCATACTCAATCCCATCATAGCATGGCCTGTTGCAATGGTCAAGTTTTTACATTTAGCAGATTTCCCAATATACGGTAAACCATCAGGTGATACAGGACGCAAACCAGAAGCCGCTTTAGACTTTTCTTCAGTTGAAAGTTCTATATCTGGATAATATTTTATTGCAGCATTAGCAATTGCTCCAACTCTAACTTTATTAATGTCATGATTTATACCAGCAATTTCCATTGTGCCCGAAAAACGTGTAAAACCTTGCATTGGTGTTACGGCAACTTTGGCTTCGGCCAGAATTGCAGGGATTGAAATACCTGTCTCTTTTGTGGTATTAATCCGATAACCTTTTCCCGCTTGAAGCAACAATTTTAATCCTAATTTTTTACTTAATAAAGGACTCCAAGAACCAGCCGTTAGTACAAATTCATCAGCCTTTAAAGTTTGTTTATCTGTTAATATTGAAGTGATCTTACCATCTTGAACTTCCAAGTCTTCCACTTTTTCGTTCTTAAAAAATTGTACTCCAATAGCTTTTAAGTAAGACTTCATCTCTTCCATAAATTCGTTCGGTGTTGTATGTGAATCGCATTCGTAATAGGTAGCTCCTTTTACATTAACTTCAACATTTGGTTCTAAACGTTTCAACTCATCTAAACTAATTGACCTCGCCTCTAAACCTTCCTGTTTTGCTAATTGAACGGTTTTTATTTCTTCTTCTAGCATTTTATCGGTTTGGCAAAACATAAACAAACCTTTCTTTTCATAATGAAAGTTGAAATCTTGTGAATTTTTGATATCGCTGTATAAATCCTGACTAAATACAGCTATGTCTTTAATTACAGGAATTGCTTTATCAACATGCTTCTGGTTACATGACTTATTAAATGCCCAAACCCATTGTAAAAAATCTAAATTCAATCGTGGTTTAATATATAAAGGACTAGATTTATCGAACATCCATTTCAATCCCTTTTTCATAACACCTGGTGCAGATAATGGGATAATGTGACTTGGTGATAAATACCCTGCATTAACATAAGATGCACCTCCATCTAAATTAGATTGATCCACTATAGTGACTTGGTGCCCTTCTTTTTGTAGATAATACGCAGAACATAATCCTATAATTCCTCCCCCAATAATCACTACACTTTTACTCATTTTTATTCTATTTATGAAATTCCCGATTTATTCAGGAATGATTTAATTCTATGAATTAAATCACCTGAAAACCATATGCAAAAGGATCATCATCGTCAATTACAATAGTATTATATCCAAATACTTTTGCCCAACCTTTAATACTTGGAATTATTGCCGATTTATCCCCTAAAGTAGTTTCCGCTTCAATTTTACCAATAAATTTTGAACCAATAAAACTTTCGTGGATAAATTCTTCTCCAATTTTAAGTTTTCCTTTAGCAAACAACTGTGCCATTCGTGCAGATGTTCCTGTACCACAAGGAGACCGATCTATAGCCTTATCGCCATAAAATACTGCATTACGTCCCGAAGATGTTGAATCAATGGGCTTACCCGACCACATTAAATGAGTAATATCTCTTATGGTCTTGTTCTCAGGATGAATAAACGTGTTTGGGTGTTTTCTATTGATTCTTTCTCTTACAACTTGTGAATATTGAATAACTTTGTTCGCTGTAAAATTCTGTACCCCAGAAAAATTTTGTTGGGGATCTACAATGGCATAAAAATTTCCTCCATAAGCAACATCAAAAGTGATTTCTCCTAACTCTGGACAATCTACTGTTAAACCTTCAGCCGCTAAGTAGCTTTTTACATTGATTAGCTTTACCCAATTCACTTTCCCTTTAGTTTGTTGAAATTCAATATTCACTAATCCTGCGGGAGTTTCCATTTTTATTTTTCCTGGAATCTTGGGAGTTATTAATTCTTCTTCAATGGCAATAGTAATAGTTCCTATAGTACCGTGACCGCACATTGGCAAACAACCTGAAGTCTCAATAAATAATATGGCAAAATCATTTTCAGGGCTATGAGGCGGATACAAAATAGAGCCGCTCATCATATCATGACCACGAGGTTCGAACATTAATCCTTGGCGAATCCAATCGTATTCCTTTAAAAAATGCTGACGCTTTTCACTCATATTAGCACCCTTTAACTTTGGGTATCCAGCAGTTACTACTCTTACTGGATTTCCGCATGTGTGTGCATCAATACATTTAAATGCCTTTTTACTCATTTTTTGTTATTTCAATATAATTGTCTATCCGTTCTTCAAGAATAGAAAGTGTTACTGTACCTTGTCCTAAAATAATTTCATGGAATTCTCGAATATCAAATTTTGATCCTAATTCAGATTTTGCTTTTTTACGAAGCTCTCTAATTTTTAATTCTCCAATTTTATATGATAATGCTTGTCCTGGCCAGGATATATAACGATCTGTTTCTGTGTTGATTTCATGTAAAGACAGCGCAGTATTTGAAGCCATAAAGTCCACAACTTGTTTACGAGTCCAGCCTTTAGCATGAATCCCTGTATCAACCACTAATCGACAAGCACGCCACATTTCGTAAGTTAACTGTCCAAAATACTCATAAGGTGTAGTGTACATTCCCATTTCATTTGCTAAAAATTCACAATATAATCCCCATCCTTCTCCATAAGCTGAAATATATAGGTCTTTTCTAAACTGTGGAATATTATCTCCCAACTCGTTATTCAAACTTCCTTGTAAATGGTGTCCCGGTACTGCTTCATGAACAGTTAATGAAGGTAATGTATATAGCGTTCTACTAGGCAAATCGTATGTATTTACCCAATAATAACCCGGTTCAGTACTGTTTTTTGAAGTTCCTATATAACGCCCTCCAGTATATTTTGGCGCAATGGCATCCGGAACTGGAGCTACACCATAAGGTTTTCGAGGTAAAGTTTTAAAAAATCTTGGCAATTGTGCATCAGCTCGTTTTGCCATATCTCGTGCAATCATCAGTAATTCTTTTGTAGTTTTAGCATAGAATTGTTTATCTGTGCGCAAAAATTTTAAAAAATCTGCAAAGTTACCATCAAATCTTAAATCTTTAATTATTCGCTCCATTTTAGCTTTAATCCGAGCAACTTCTTTCAATCCAATTTTATGAATATCATCAGCTGTATATTGAGTGCTTGTGGTGTAAAAGTTTATTCTGTTTTGATAATATGCTTTACCATTGGGAGTATCTGATACTCCTAAAGTAGTTCTGGTTTTTGGCAGATATTCTGTTTCAAAAAAATATTTAATACGTTTAAACTGTGGAACCACAATATTTTCTATCATATTTTTTGCTGCTACTAAAATTGAATCTTTTTGCTGCTTAGTTAAACTCTCAGGTAAGCTTTTAAAAGGTGAATAGAAAAAATTGTTTCCGAAATTTTCTGTAATGTGATCGTTATATGTTGATTCATACCCTTTAAAAATAATACGAGGTTGGGAAACTCCTTTTTCTAATCCTTCACGAAGGTTAACAAAATGCTGGTTAACAAAATCTGGTAAAGCACTTAGTTTATTAAGATATTCTTTTGCTTTTTTATAATTTGACAATGGACGAACTAAATAATTTAGACTACTGTGAAATCCAGAATCAGACAATAAAGGGTTAAGAAATAGCTCAAACATATAATAATCTACCTGCTCCTGAAGCACAAATTTTAATAATTGAAAGGAAATTTTATCGTTTTCGTTTAAGGCCTCAACATTAATTTTTGACAATTTTTCAAGTTTTGACTTCGCAAACTCTGCTTCAGCTTTATAATATTCACGTGTAAAAAGGCCTAAGGGATAATCTCTTCTGTCGTAACCTTTATGATCTTGGAAGCTGTTTATTATCTCTTTTAATGGTTGAGTTAAATTACTCTTTTCGTTCTGTGAAAAACTACTAATCGCTATTAATAAAAAGACTAGAAGAAATCTTAAATCAAGCATTATTTTAAATTTTATTAATTGTTTGTTCCCCATTAATTAAACGTGAAATTCCTAAAGGATTTTCATTTTTTAATTCAGATGGTAATAAATTATTCGGCCAATCTTGAAAACTAAAAGGTCTTACCCATCGCTTAATAGAATGTATTCCTACGGCTGTAAACCGGCTATCTGTAGAGGCAGGATAGGGTCCCCCGTGAACCATCGCTGGACAAACCTCAACTCCTGTTGGCACACCATTAAAGATAATGCGTCCAACTCTATTTTGAAGTGCAGAAATTACATTTGAATACTGTTTTACTTCAGTTTTACTGGCAATTAATGTCCCTGTTAACTGCCCTTCAAGTTTAGAAATAATGTCTTCTAATTGATTGGTATCTTCACATTGTACTACCATTGAAAATGGTCCGAATACTTCTTGATGTAATGTTGTGTTTTCTAAAAATGTAGCCCCTTCTACTGTTGTAACTGATTGTCTTGCATAATTAGATTTCACTTCCGATTCATATTCAGCAACAATATGTAATCCTTTTTGAGATATCGTTTTTTGCTTTTTGCTTTCATAGGCTCCAATGATATTTGGGTGTAGCATACATGACGGCTCTATTTCAACTATTTCTTCAGATAATATTTCAATAAATCTATTTAGAACTTCTCCTTTAATTCCTAAAATTAATCCTGGATTAGTACAAAATTGCCCTGTTCCCAAAGTGATAGATCCTGCATAAGTTCTTGCTAGATCTTCCCCTCTTTCACTTAAAG
This sequence comes from uncultured Flavobacteriaceae bacterium, assembly GCA_964418645.1. GTDB lineage: Bacteria > Bacteroidota > Bacteroidia > Flavobacteriales > Flavobacteriaceae > JAADHG01. Next base: position 43,920 of record CAYQME010000007.1, on the reverse strand, counting down.
CTTCAGGAAGTATAACTACTGGATTAATACTTCCCATTTCTGCAAATACTGGAATAGGCTCATCTCGCTGTCCTGCTAAATTGTATAATGCTCTTCCGCCATTGATACTTCCTGTAAATCCAACAGCTTTTACTTCAGGATGCTGAACAAGTTGTACACCTACTTCGATACCTCTACTATTTAAATTTGAAAACACACCGTTAGGTATTCCTGTTCTTTCTACGGCTTTTATTATTGCAGAAGCCACCAACTCTCCAGTTCCAGCATGCATTGGGTGAGATTTTACAATTACAGGGCAACCCGCTGCTAATGCTGCTGATGTATCTCCTCCAGCGGTTGAATAGGCCAAAGGAAAATTACTTGCACCAAAAACCACAACTGAGCCAAGAGGGACCATCATTTTTCGCACATCTGGTTTTGGCTGTGGTTGCCTATCATGTATTGCGGTATCAATTGTTGCTTCTACCCAAGACCCTTCTTGAACTAAATTAGCAAACGTACGTAACTGACCAACTGTTCTTCCTCGTTCTCCTTTTGCTCTACCTTCTGGAAGCCCAGTTTCGGAGCAATACACATTTATCAATGCATCATCTAAAGCTAAAATTTCATCTGCAATAGCATTTAAAAAAGTTGCTTTTTGTGCCCCTGAAGTAACTCTGAATGTTTTAAAAGCTTTTTTAGCTAAAGCCATTGCTTCATTAATTTCTTCTGAAGTAGCCTCTATGTAAATAGGTTCGTTTTCAATATCCAATTGAGGATTAAATGTTTTGTATGTTTTGTTTCCTTTGGCTGAACGTTTATTTCCTATATAGTTTTTTCCTGTAATCATATCATTTATGTCATTTCTGCTTCTTCCTGTCGCTGAAACTTTAGCGGAGACACAAGGCAAGAGTTTTATTATTTTATTTCAATTCTTAATGGATTCCACATCAGATGCGGAATGACAATACTTATTCATTTATTATTTTGTGCTTTCACATCTACTGGTTTATATATTATTCTATCAGATACTGGATGCTTTTTCAAGAGTCCTTGAGGTCGTATTGGTCGTTGCACAAAATTACCGCCACAATTAGGACATCTGTTTTGTAATATATTCTCAACACAATCTTTACAGAATGTACATTCGAAGGTACAAATCATTGCCTCTTGAGAATCAAAGGGTAATGATTTATTACAATTTTCACATGTTGGTCTAATGTCTAACATTTAGATTTTTATAACTTGATAATGTTGGTCGTGTTTTTAATGCTTTATTAATTATCTGTAATACTTGTTTACGCTCTTCTCCTAACAAAGGTAAACGAGGCGCACGAACAGTTTCCGTTCCGATTCCAGTATATACTTCAGCCAGCTTAATATTTTGTACTAATTTAGGGTTTATATCTAATTCTAACAAAGGTAAAAACCAACGATAAATAACAAGAGCTTCATTAATTCTACCTGCCTTTTGAAGTTCGTAAATGGCAACCGTTTCTTTAGGAAATGCACAAACCAAACCAGCAATCCAACCATCGGCACCCATTAATAAACTTTCTAATGCCAAAGTATCCACTCCTGTCATGATTTTTAATCTGTTCCCGAAACGATTTTTTATTCTTGTAACATTAGAAATATCTCGGGTGGATTCTTTTACTGCTTTTATATTATCACACTTTAACAATTCTTCAAACATATCTAAGGTCACTTCTATCTTATAATCTATAGGGTTGTTATATACCATAATTGGAAGTGATGTACTGTTTGCTACAGCTTTAAAGTAGGCAATGGTTTCTCTATCTCCAGCTTTGTAACGCATTGGAGGTAGCATCATTAATCCTTTAGCACCATCTTCTTCAGCTATTTGAACTGCTTTGATAGCGCCTTTAGTTGTTTGCTCTGCAATATTCATTAAAACAGGAACTTGATCTTTAACAATATCTACAGTTGTTTTAGTTAGTTCCCTTTTTTCTTCATCACTTAAAGTACTCGCTTCCCCCAAAGTTCCTCCAAGTACAATACCATGAACTCCTGCCTCTAATTGTGCCTTAATATTTGTTTCAAACATTTTTAAATCCAAGGTGTCGTTATTTGTAAACTTTGTTGTTACTGCTGGCATCACGCCTTCCCATTGTAAGCTCATCATTATATTTATTTTAAACAAAATTAGATGTAATTTAAGTGTTTTGATAATATGCATTTATCCAATAATGATACTATATTATCCATAAATATTTATTATTTATTATTATTGAATATTTTTTGCGTATTTTCATAAAATGAAAGTATTGCCCTTTAAAATCCCAAAGCCTGAACATCAAGCACTTATTTACCAAGAAGATTATGGCTTAGTTTTTTATGATAAACTTCATCAGCATGAAGAAATACAAATAAGTTTTATTAAAGAAGGTGAAGGCACACTAATTGTTGGCGACACTATTAATTATTATCAAAAAGGAGATGTTCTTATTATTGGCAGCAATCTTCCGCATGTTTTTAAAAGTGATACAGTAAACAAAACCAAGTCACATATGTTGACTTTATTTTTTACTAAAAATGCCTTTGGAAGCTATTTTTTTAATCTGAAAGAGCTCAAAGAACTACACTTATTTTTTAAAAACTCTGAAAACGGATTTAAAATTTCTTCTAATGCAAACCTAACCTTTTTGTTTTCTGGACTTACATCAAGTTCACCACTTCAGCAATTTATTTTATTATTGGAAATTCTAAGAATACTTTCAAAAGCGAGAAGCAAACCACTATCCTCATTTGTTTACGAGAAACTATATACAGATATTGAAGGCAAACGCATGAGTGCTGTTATGGAATATACCATGAATAATTTCAATCAAAATATTTCTCTTGACAAGGTTGCAGTCATTGCATCAATGACAAAAAATGCCTTCTGCAAATATTTTAAAAAGCGAACAAATAAAACTTATTTTAGATTTTTAAACGAATTACGCATTGAGAATGCTAGCAAGTTATTACTATCGAAAACAGACTTATCTATTGCCGAAATAGCTTATAAATCTGGATTTAATAATATTTCAAACTTTAACAGGCAGTTTAAAGTAGTAAAACATTTAGTCCCGTCCGAATACAAAAAAACAAAAGTTATTTAAACGCCTAAATCTATTCTTCAGGTTCTAAAATCCCTTTATATAACTCTGGGACAGAACTATAAATTCTATCGCCATGTGTTCCTGTTAGGTACTTGCCCATAACCTTATTATATTCATTTTCTCTTTCTTTACCTGTCCAATGTGCTCTGAACAGTTTTCCTTGCATTGCAAGTCCTTTTTCTAATTCAGCTAGGGTCTCTGTAACAAACACTTCTAAAAACTCCGTACGATCTGCACCATAAAAATGAACTTGCGGGTAGTAGGCTTTATAATATTCATTTTTGTCTGTTACCACTTCGTTATATTCATTGAGCATACTTAAAAATTCATCACTAATAGCACCATCAACATCTTCTGGATAAGCAAAATAGCTTGTTCTCACATAATATATTAAAGGCAAACCTGTTTCCTCTAACCCTTTGGCTCCTGGTATTGTTTTATATATTTCGTCAGAATGCTCATTGGCGTAAAATTTTGTGCGATTTCTTAAAAAGGCTTTCCTAACTTGCTCATCTGGCCATGCTGCTTTTTCTAATTCTTCATTTCTTTTAGTTGCTTCTTCAATGGCTGTCCAAGAATTGTATGTTGTAACAAATAGAATTTCGGAACTGTCTTCTGTAAAATGATGTTGTAAAACAGTAGTAGATAAAATATATTCATTCTTCATTGTTACCTTTTGATGATATTCCATTTCAACTGCTTTCCATTCATGCATTGAAAAATCGTCTAAATCCATATTCCAATGCATTGTTGTGACATTTACATAAAACTGTTCTTGAGAAAAAGTAGATGTAGCTATTAAAAATAATAAGATAGTTATTCCTTTAAGAAAATGGTTGGCTGTTTTCATAATTCCAAATTTAAATTAGTATATCGATGGTTAAAAAATACTATTCAATATTTGAGACAATACCAAAACTCTATCTAAACAAAAATTGCAGGTAAAAACTTGAAAGCCTTTTAAAGATACAAAAATTAATTAAGTCTATAAATATGTTCCTCTCTTAAAATAATATTATTCATCTTCATTACCTGTAAAATAAGGCATTGTGAAGTTATTATCATCGTTATTTACACCTTCCTTAAAAAGTACTTTTTTGATAGTCTTAAACAAAATTTTTATATCTAGTTGAAAGCTTAAGTTATTAACGTAGTAAACATCGTATTCAAATTTTTTATTCCAAGTAATTGCATTTCTGCCATTAACTTGTGCCCAACCTGTAATTCCAGGTTTTACATTATGTCTTTGGGCTTGATATTTATTATATATAGGTAAGTAAAAATCTAATAAGGGTCTAGGCCCTACAATAGACATATCTCCTTTTATTACATTTAAAAGCTGAGGAATTTCGTCTAAAGAATTTTTTCTAATAAATTCTCCTATTTTGGTAATTCGTTCAACATCAGGTAACAAATTTCCATGTTCATCTTTTTTATCATTCATTGTCCTAAACTTAATTATCTTAAAAAGCTTTTCGTTTTTACCAGGTCTTTGTTGAAAGAAAAACAACTTTCCCCTATTTGAATACAATAGAATAATACAAATAATAATAAAGATTGGTGATAATAAAAGAAACCCCATTAATGCTAATAAAAAATCAATGCCTTGTTTTATTACTAGTTTGTACATAATATTTATCTAATTGTTTTCATTTTTTTCCCTGTTGCACTCATATACATTGATGCTTCAAAAATAATTTTCTGAGGAACTTTATAAAAGGATAATTTTTTTGAACATTCATGAAGTATTTTTTCTTTTAATAGTGATTGATCTAAACTACTATTAACTACAATAGACGCTTGAATAGCCTCTCCTAAAAGCTCATCATCAAAACCTGATATTGAACAATCAACAACTTCAGGAATAGATAAAATAACCGCTTCAATTTCTTTAGGGCTTACTCTTTTACCACCTACTTTAATAATTTCTTTCTTTCGTGAAACCAAATAAATAAAACCCTCTTCATCCATCTTAGCAATATCCCCTGTATATAGCCACCCGCTTTTAATTGTACTCTTTGTGAGATCATTATCCTTATAATATCCTAACATTATATTTTTACCATATGCTAATAATTCACCTTCTTCATTTACCCCTACATTTTCACCCCTTTTATTTACAATTTTTAATTTCACATTTGGAATGTTTTTCCCTATTGAACCTGTTTTAATTTTTACCATATCAGGAGCTAAGTAAGTTAAACGTGCTGTAGCTTCAGTTTGTCCATACATGACGTAAAAATTTATTTTTGGAAATATTTTTACAAAATCTTCAATAAAAATGTCATGTAATTTCCCTCCTGCCTGAGTAACATATCTTAAATCTGGAAACTCTGTGGTTTTAAACGTTAGAGATTTTTTAAATAAAACTTGAAAATGACTTGGTACACCAGCGAATCCTGTACAATTATAGTCTTTTAAATTACTAATAATAGTTCCTATAAACATAAAATTATTATTTAAAACCAATGATCCTCCTACTTTTAAATGCGTATGTAAGAGCGAAAGACCATAGCAGTAATAGAATGGCAATACAACACACATTATATCATTTTGGGTGAGTTTTAAGTACTCAATAATTGAGTTAGTATTTGAGATAATGTTTTGATGACTAATCATTACTCCTTTAGGTTCACCTGTAGATCCTGATGTGAAAATTATTTTAGCTACTCGTTTTTCATCAAAATGAAAATTATCTTTGACTCTCTTTTGGTTTTTAATTATTTGCTGTGATTGATCTTCCTCAATTAAATGTAAATCTGGATTAAATTTTAATTTAGATTTTAACTTCTTTGCAATAAAAATAATTGAGCTCTCGGTAGTGTTAATGATATAGTCTAAATTACTTTGCTCTATAGAATAATTTAAAGGAACACAAATATTGCCTGATTTTATTATTCCTAAATATGCCGTTATAAAAAAAACTGAATTTGGGCTCATCAATATAACGTTTTGATTCTCACCAATCGTTTTATTTAAATATGACGCAATTTTTAAACTATCATGATATAGCTTTTTGAATGAAATTGCTTGTTTTAATCCTAGCACAATATCTTTTTCAAAATCTTGTGTTGAAGCAAATAAATAATCGAAAATATTCATCTTTAATAGCTTAAATTAAAATATAGTTTTCATTCTTAGATAATCAGTAGTTTTTCTTTTTCTTTCAAAATTTTTATAAATATTCTCTATCTCTTGTGTCGATTTGTCCATTACTTTTCCGACTTCTTGCAGTGAATAATTATTTTCCCATCCATACCAAATTAAATCCATAGACTTAAATGGCATTTGGTAAAAGAAATCTTCTTGAGTTTGTTCTGCAGTATATGTATCTGTTGTTGGTGTTCTATCAATAATTTCTTGAGGAACTCCTAAATGTTTTGCTAATTGATATACTTGTGTTTTATATAACTGTGCTATAGGCATCACATCTGCGCCTCCATCACCATATTTAACAAAAAATCCTTGCTCAACTTCATGTTTATTAGGTGTTCCTATTACTGCATAGTGCAATCTTTCGGCATGATAATAAAGCATAGCCATTCTACTGCGCTGCTTAAAATTTGTTGAGGCAACAATTTGAAGATACTCTTTTACGGGTAATAACTTACTTACTACTTCGTCTCTTTGTTTAATTACTGTTATAGAAAACGCTGGAGGCAAGTTTGACGTTATATCTTGCTTAATTTCAATTTTCGCCTTATCCTCTTTTGGATCAAAATCTGGAATTACTCTTGAAATAGCTTCATCTCTGCGTTGATAGCAATTAAATCCGTCTAGTGCTTTTGTAATATCTTCAACCAAAGTATTTATGCCAAATTTAGCAGCTAATTTTTCGGCTAACATTTTACTATCATTACTAGAATCTTGCTCTGGCAACATTATTCCTAATATATTATTTGATCCCAAAGCTTTTGCTGATAATGCCAAAACTACTGAAGAATCTATACCGCCACTTATACCAACTATTCCACCTCTACGTTGCAAGTTTTTAGCAATATCATTTCTAAGTTTAGAAATTAATGCGCTACAAAATGATTCAATATCTTCGATATGTAAAATCTCTTTTGAAAAAGGTTTACGTGTTACAGTTTTCATAACTAAATAAGTTTAAATTTATTGGTCTAGTATAATTTTATCAAATTCAACTAAATCTTCTTCTTTTAATTCTGGCCTTGATTTGTTAATAAATAAATCATGTAGTATTTGAGTTGATAGTATTCCTGTTAATGCCATGCTATCAATTTCAGATACTATTTTTTTAGTTTTCATTTTTTCGAGTAATTGGTTTACATAGTCTGGATTAAATATTCCAAAAGATTTAATTTGATTTTCTGAAAGTAATTTTTTAAGATTTTCAGGTATACTTTCTGAAATAAATGCGCTTCTAATAGGTGCTCTGTATGCTTGTTTTGGCCTATTTAAAATTTGCTTTGGTAATTTGCCATTCATCATCTTTTTTAAAAGAAATTTTTCATTTAATCCATTAATTTTAATATCAGGATGAAGTTTCATACAAAAATCTATAATTCTATGATCTAAGAAGGGATATCTTCCTTCAACTGAATTTGCCATTGTCATTCGATCGCCTTGTGATGATAGCAAGTACCCTGACATGAAAAGATGTATTTCAATCCATTGAGCCCGAGATAATAGGCTTATCCCTTCTAGCTTTTTTTCTAATACTTTTTCTAACTCTTGAATTGGTTTATAATTATCTAATCTTTTTTTATAATCCTCAGATAAATATCTTGCAATTCGAGACGTATTGTTCCACCTTAATAAATGTGAGTAAATTGGTGAATTGGTTTCTTCTAATTTATATCCAAAAAACAACTTAAGTGCCGTAATATTAGCAGTTTTCATCATTGGGATATATGGATAGAGTTTTTTTAATAGTAAAGGTCTAAGATTTGATTTAGGTTGCTTAGACCAAAATAATCTAATCTTGGATTCCTTAAAAATGTTATATCCTCCACACAACTCATCTGCCCCTTCTCCTGTTATTACAACTTTTAAATTATTATCCTTAACAGCTTTCGCTAAAAGTGACATTGGAGCAGGTGAAGTTCTTAATATAGGTGTTTCTGTATGCCAAATTACATTTGTAAATTCGTTTGCAATATCTTCAAAACCACATTCTATACTCTCGTGTTCAGTTTTAAAATAGTCAACTGCCATTTTTTGATATGAAGATTCATCAAATTCTTTATCTGCAAAACCTATAGAAAACGTTTTAAGATTATTTGAAGAAACCTCTTTAATACTTGAGGTTGTTATACATGAGTCCAATCCTCCACTTAAATAAGCACCTATTTGAACATCAGCTCTCAATCTTATTTTAATTGCATCATTAAAAATGGTAGTAAACTTTTTTGTTGCCTCATCAATATTTATTTTATAATATTCTTTAGGCTTATATACTGGCAATTCCCAATATATTTTGTCTTTAATTGAATTAGAATTTATCTTTAAATAGTGCCCTGGAGTCACTTCAAAGATTCCTTCAAATACAGTATTTGGTGATAATGAAGTCCAAAAAGTAAAATATTGAGAGATTGCTTTGGGAGAAATTTTAAAATTTACTCCCGGAAATTCTATTAGTGATTTAATTTCAGAAGCAAAAACAAAAGATTTTCCAACTTGTGTATAAAATAATGGTCTAATACCAACTCTATCTCTAGCTAAAAATAATTCTTGTTTATTCTTATCCCATATTGCAATAGCAAATTGACCGTTTAACTTTTTAAGAAATTCAGGCCCATATTCCTCATACAAATGAACAACTACTTCGGTATCACTATTGGTTCTAAATGTATGATTCTTATTTATTAATTCTTCTTTAAGCTCAATGTAATTAAATATTTCTCCATTAAATACAATCCATAAAGATTCATCAAAATTAGATAAAGGCATAGTTCCTGTACTTAAGTCAATAATGCTTAATCTTACACTACCTAAGCCAGCTTTATGAGATAAATAAATACCACTTTCATCTGGTCCTCTATGCTTAATTCTAGTAAGCATATTCCTTAATGTATTTATTTTATTATCTGTATTGTCTTTATGTTGATAGAATCCAGCAATACCGCACATAATAAATAAAAAAGGGTTATGTTATTTCAGTTTACTCTTTATAAACCCGAAAATATTATTTATTGACTCAAAATTTTTAACTACCAATTCATCATCATTCGTGGTTACATTAAATTCTTCTTTTAAAAATTCAATTAAAAAAAGTAAACCCATTGAATCTAAAACTCCTTCTTCAAAAATTAGAGTTTTATCTGTTATTTTTTTTATATCATCAAATGTGGCTTTAATAATATAGCCCCGTATTTTACTCTTAATTTCGGTTTCTTTTAACATGGTTTATCATATCTATTTTTATGAATTTTAGGGCATTAATTTGAACTCTTTAATAATTTACATTCTTTCTTTTTCGCTTATTAAAAGACAATTTAGTCTTATTATATGATTTAAGATAAAAAATAATCTAAAATTCGTCGTAAAGTATTAAAGAATCGGTTAAATGGTGTTAAAAGAAGCTCTTTGTTTATTGCTTTATTTTAAGCTTTTATTTATTTTTTTGGTTTAATTCTTTTAAAAACTCCTCTTTTTTTATTAATAAATTTTTTGCCCTTTTAGTGAGTTTTTTTAATGGATTTCCATAATAAATAGTCCAAGAATCCAAATTTGAAGCAACTAAAGAAAGTGCGCCAACTGATGTGCCTTCACCTATAGAAACGTTAGGTAGAATAACACTTCCTGACCCTATAATTACATGTTCGCCAATTATAACTTTCCCCCTTTTTATAGATTTATATTTACAAGGTATTGTAGGGTTTGTTAGAGAATTACCTGAATAATCACCTGTTTTACTATAAACTTTCACGCCTTGAGATAATCCGCAAAAATCTTTTAGTTCAATTCCAGCATTTGCGAGCAAATGACAAAATGCACCAATATGTATAAAAGAACCTATTATTAAATGCTCCTTTTCTGTTGCAATTATTGAACAAAAAGCATCTATAATTACATTATTACCAATAGAAATATTTGAAAGTCCAGAAATGGTACAATTCTTAGCTATTTTTACATTTTTACCAATAGCTTTAAACCCAATTTTTTGTAATTCATTCTCGGTATAGTAACCTGTTTCGAAAGGGTTAATTTTATTAGAATTTATTCCCATATACTTATACACTTAATAGATTTTAAATATACCAAATTAAGACTTCCAAAAATTATGATAATTATCATGTTTATTGATAAAGTGATTCATAATATAGTTTCTCTCTTATTTTTATGTGTGTAATAAACCAAAAAAAATGCGAGGCAACACCTACTTTTTTTAGAACATTATTTAATGAAAAAGGCTTACAAACCAAATATGTTATAAGCCTTTTGATATAAATTTAAAACTATTTATGTTTTTTTTACATACTTGGTAATTATAACTATTTGTGTAGGACCTACTTTTCCTTCAATATATTCGGCATTTTCACGATCCAACCGAATATTTCTAACTGCAGTTCCTTGCTTTGCAACCATACTAGAGCCTTTTACTTTAAGATCTTTAATGAGTACTACAGAATCTCCTGCTTGTAATACAACCCCATTCACATCTCTATGTACTATTTTGTTTTCATCCTCTTCTCCCTCTCCAGTTGCTTTTGCAAATTCCAAAGCATCATCATCAAGATACATCATATCTAACAAATCTTGTGGCCAACCTTCATTACGCAAACGACTTAACATTCGCCATGCTATAACTTGTACAGCTTGATGCTCACTCCACATACTATCGTTTAAACAACGCCAATGATTTACATCAGTTGTATCTGAATTTTCAATTTGTGAAACACAAGTGCTACAAGCCATAATCGCTTTTTCTAAACTTTCTGTTTTTGTTGGAGGAATAATATATACCTGAAGATTCTCTTCACTTGTACATAATTCGCATTTTGAATCACTTCTCTTTTTTAAATCTCTTTCTAAACTCATATTTATATCTCATTATAAGTTTTGCAATAATACAGTTATAAAATAGGTTCTACAAATTATTAAGTTCTTGACGTTGCTTCTTTGTCATTCCTTTTACAACCATGTCGTAAGAATGGTCAATGAGCTCAAAAATAAATTTTGGTGGTAATTCTCCTTTATAAATTGAAATCGTGTTCCAATGCTTGTTATTTAAATAAGGTCCAGCATAAATACTTTCATACCTCTCTCTTAAATCAATCGTATATTCAGGATTACATTTTAAAGTGATGGATGCTTCACCTCTTTCCCAATATTCAAGTGGAGCCAGTGCAAACATTTTTTCTGAAACTTTAAAAACTAAAGTATTTGCATCAAATGGAAATCCTTCTGTAGCTGCTTTTTTATTAAGGCAATAATCTCTTATTTGGTCTATATTCACAACTAATCTATTAATTTATATAAAATCGGTTTACTTGGTGATGCATCATTTTCAAAAGGGGCAATTTGAATATTTAAAAAATAAGTTCCATCCTTAACTGAGTTTGGTACAAATATAAACTCAGTAATAGTAGCATCAAATCTAATTTTAGCATTCGTATTCCAAAATGCTTTATGCGCTAATAGTGTTCCCTCATCTTTTTCTTTGTCCACACTTGGCAAGTCTATCAACAAATGCTTAACGCCTTTATCACGTAAATAAATTGCAGCTTCTTCCAGTAAATATGGAGGATTGGTGTTAGAATATTGTCTTGATAATTTTTCTTTTGTATTAGGTATGGTTCTTATAACAAGTGCATCTCTCTTCTTGTTCCCAAGCACATACTGGATCTGTTTTTTTGAAATAACAAAATCATCTTCATTTTTTTCGGGAGCTAGAGTAATGACTTCTGCTAAAAAGAAAAACTGCTTTAAATTTTGATTTATAGAATAAAACTCTCTGGTAATATGACCTACACATTCTGTATGAGTTCCATGTGCATGTGGATTAAATTTTATATTATTAAAATTTGTTGAGCCCCCTTTTTTTACCTTCCCAATCCAGTTGCCTGATTTAACTGGCTTTATTTTTGGCCTTCCAATATACCATGCATTAACATTTTCTTTTGATGCTCGTAAAGGCATTGAAATATCTAATGGTTTTGATAAATCTATGGTGAGTTTTTTGGAATTGTATTGGATGGATGTAATCATATTCAAATATAGTTAAATCATAAATAAATCTGAAGCAATACCATCTATTAGAAATTTTCCTTTTGCTGTGGTTTTTATAATTTCATCATTACGAGGAGTTAACGACGAAGTAATCTCATCCATAATGACAGATTGCTTCACTCTGTTCGCAATGACAAGTAAATCTTGATTAATATATTTCTCTGAAGAAACTAGTAACTGGTTCTTGTATTCTGTTCCAAAATCTATTAGAATTTTATTTAATGAAATTCCCCACATGGTGCGTAAACCAGTCATTATATATTCATTGAACTTATCTTTTTTTGAAAGGATCTCCACTTCAAGTGGCAACTTATTATCTTGAATACTCTTAATGTATTTTGTGTTATTTGAAACATTCCAACTTCGTTCTTTTCCACTAAAGGAGTGTGCCGAAGGGCCAATGCCTAAATAGGGTTTTCCTTGCCAATATGCCGTATTGTGTTTCGAAAAATAATTGGGTTTTCCAAAATTTGAAATCTCATACATTATAAATCCTTGCTTTGCTGTTTCGTCTACTAAGTGATTAAAATGTGCTAAAGCTAAAACTTCATCCATTGGTGGATATGTTCTTTTTTTAATAAAACTAGCTAATGCAGTTTTAGGCTCAACGGTTAATGCATAACTAGAAATATGATTAACACCAAAGCTAAACGCTGTTTGCAAATTGTCATTCCATTTTTGCAAGCCCATATTTGGAATGCCATAAATTAAGTCAATTGTAATATTATCAAAATGCTTTGTAGCTTCTTCTAAACATTGTTTTGCTTCTTTAGCATTATGTGCACGATTCATGCTTTTTAAATCGTCTTCAAAGAAAGATTGAATGCCAATGCTTAAACGATTAATTCCAATATTTAAATACTCTTCAAAAAGACCTCTCGACTGCGCTCGAGGTGACAGAAAAGAAGCAGAAATTAAGTCATCGGGATTGGCTTCAAGTGTAATTTCAGGTTTATCAATAACATTAAAATTGGTATAAATAGCGTCTATCAACAATTGTAATTCATCATTCGTCAATAAACTTGGTGTTCCGCCTCCAAAATAAATGGTTTCAATAGATTGTGATTCTAATTCGTTTTTACGTAATTCAATCTCTTTAATTAACGCAAGTATAAGTACATCTTTCTTTTTTAAGGATGTTGAAAAGTGAAAATCGCAGTAATAACAGGCTTGTTTGCAAAAAGGGATATGAATGTAGATTCCAGCCAATGTGTTGATGATTTACAATTTTTAAATAGGTCTAAAAATGAGATTCCTGCTAAAGCAGGAATTTGTTACTTTTTAACTCTGCCATCATTTTGCTTTACAAAACTTTCCCAGCCAGAATAACTTTTTCCTATGGTTACTTTTCCTGAGTTATAAAAATGGCATACTGCTGCAGCCAAACCATCCGTCGCATCGAGGTTTTTTGGTAAGGTTTTAAGCCCTAAAATACTCTGCAACATTTTAGCAACTTGTTCTTTACTTGCATTTCCATTCCCTGTAATTGCCATTTTAATTTTCTTAGGAAGATACTCAGTAATAGGCACTTCTCTCGATAAACCTGCAGCCATTGCTACACCTTGAGCACGACCTAACTTAAGCATACTTTGCACATTTTTACCAAAAAAAGGTGCTTCAATAGCTATCTCATCTGGATGATGTGTGTCAATAAGCTCTATAGTACGTTCAAAAATCAATTTTAACTTTAAATAGTGGTCGTCATACTTTTTTAAATTAAGCTCATTAAGTTGTAAAAACTCCATCTTTTTATTGACTACTTTTATAAGTCCAAATCCCATAATTGTTGTTCCTGGATCAATACCTAATATTATTTTTTCTTTACTCATTAATTACAATAATAACAACCACTCAATGATACTGAAATTCCTATAGATGCGTAAATTAAATCTCCATTAAATGAAAATCCATCAATATTGGCGTTATATTTATCTTTACTGGCTAAGCTATATGCATAAGATACATCTGTAAATACTGAAAATGTTCTTGACACTTTGTAATGAATCTCCAATCCTGCCAAAAGGTTAAGATACGTATATGTGTTTTCACTATCATTGCCCAAAGGTTGTGTAAAACTCATTCCTGGTCCAATATGCGCTACAATTGTAATAGATTCTGGTAAAAATCGTAAATCGTTGGTCACATCATACATTAACTGAAAATTAACTCTTGAAAAATTTAATTTAAATTCTTTTGATCCTGTATCGTTTGAAGACCTATTAAATCCATAGTCGAGTTTTGCTCCAAACTGTCTTGTAAACATGTATTGAATCCCCAAATTAACAGACGGAAAATTTAAATACTTTGTATAATAACCATCATTTTCACCATCATCAATAGGATTATTAACCCCTAAAGCTAATTGTAACTTCCATTTATCTGTCTCTTCTTGAGCAGTTGCAAAGGAAGATACTAAAATTGTGAAGCATAGAAAAAAAACAATTCTAAATTCCATAAAAATTAAGGCCGTTTATAATAATAGTATTAATTTGTAATGCTCTGAAAAATACAATTGCAACAAATGATATCTGGCTTATCTCACAAAACTAAACAATTCTTTTTTGTACTTATTAAGTTAAGCATTATAGTTAGTGCTGCATACTTTATTTATGACAAATTAACTAATAACCAAAAAATAGATTTAGATGTTTTTATTGCTTTTTTGACCAAAAACGCTATTTTTTCAACGAAAACTGTCATTTTTTTATTGTTTTTAACCATTTTTAATTGGTTTCTCGAAATTCTAAAATGGAAGAATTTGGTGGGATTTGTGCAAAATATTTCTTTCTTTGAAGCCTTAAAACAAAGTTTAGCATCGCATACAGCATCACTTTTTACACCGAATAGAATAGGAGATTATGGTGCCAAAACTATGTATTTTGAATCTTCAATGCGGAAACGCATTTTATTTTTAAATTTAATTTCAAATACAGCCCAAATGTTTGCAACACTTTTGTTTGGATGTATTGGATTTATATTTTTTGTACATACTTATAATGTTAACATATCGTATTATCGGTTTTTGAATTATGTGGTTTTTATAGTTTTAATTTTTTCTCTGATTATTCTTGGAGTATCGTATAATAAACTCAATCTTAAAGGAGTTCCCTTGTATCGCATTAGAGACTTTATTAAAAGTATTTCGGCTTCAATTCATATAAGGAATATTATATTTTCCATATTAAGATATTTAATTTTTTCCTTTCAGTTTTACTATTTACTCCTCCTTTTTGGAACTGATTTACATTACTTTGAGGCTATGAAAATAATTACAACTATGTATTTTTTAGTTTCAATAATTCCAACAGTTTTTGTGTTAGATGTGGTTATAAAAGGAGGTGTTGCCATCTATTTATTTAGTTTTGTTGGCATTCATGAACTCAATATTTTAAGCATAACAATGCTTATGTGGTTGCTTAATTTTGTGTTACCAAGTGTGTTTGGAAGTCTTTATGTTCTTAATTTTAGTTATTCTAAAGTGATTAACCCAATTTCAAACTTGGAATAATTATGTCTGTAATTTTTTTTATTACTACCATTATCTATTTAATTTTAATAGGATATTTTGTGCTTGGTTTTAATAGAATAAAAGAGTTTAAAAAAGAGGCATCAACTCAAGCGACAACATTTTCAATTGTTATTCCTTTTAGAAATGAGGCTGAAAATTTAGCAGAATTGTTAAAGTCTCTTGACAAATTAGAATATCCCAAAGACCTCTTTGAAGTAATTTTGGTTGATGATGATTCTGATGATGATTCGGTTGAAATTATACGAAAAGTTTTCGACACAAAACCTTTCGACTGCGCTCAAGGTGACATAACAATATTAACTAATAAGAGAACAACTAACGCTCCAAAAAAAGACGCCATAACTACTGCTATTAATGTTGCAAAACACGATTGGATAATTACTAGTGATGCTGATTGTACATTCCCAAAAACATGGCTCAAAACGTTTGATGCATTTATTAAGAATAACGACTCTAAAATGATTGTTGCTCCAGTAACT
Organism: uncultured Flavobacteriaceae bacterium; assembly: GCA_964418645.1. GTDB lineage: Bacteria > Bacteroidota > Bacteroidia > Flavobacteriales > Flavobacteriaceae > JAADHG01. The sequence goes on along the minus strand of CAYQME010000007.1, from coordinate 27,610 downwards.
TATGCTATTTCAAATTCATTCTTAGAACAATTTCAATTATTGGATTTTTTAAGTTTACAAGGTGCATCCATTGCAGGTTTTGGTATTAACAACCCGTTCTTGTGTAATGGTGCAAATCTTGCTTATAAAAAAGATTTTTTTTTAAAACTTAATGGATTTGATGGCAATACATCAATAGCTAGTGGAGATGATATTTTTCTTCTTGAAAAAGCAATAAGCACGTTCCCAAAACAAGTACATTATTTAAAATCTAAAGCTAGTATTGTAACTACAAAACCACAATCTTCGGTAGCAGAATTAATTCAACAACGTATCCGTTGGGCTTCTAAAACAACAGCATACAATAATAGGTTTGGAAAAATGGTTGGTCTTATGGTTTTATTAATGAATGCATTAATGATAATTTCATTGATTTTAAGCACTGTTGGAGCTTTTAACTGGCTCTATTTTGCATCCATATTTAGTGCTAAATTCGTTATAGACTTTATTATTATTTATAAAACCGCATACTTTTTTAAACAAACCAAACACCTAATTATGTTTCCGTTTAGCAGCTTAGTATATCCCTTTTTTTCAGTTTTTGTTGCGGTATATTCTCAGTTTTTTGGTTATAAATGGAAACAGAGATGTTTTATAAAGACTACAAAAAATACTTCTATAAATTCTGCTTAGGAAATTAGTCAACCATAATTACTATAGGAAGTTTAAATTCTGTTTTTACCTGTTGCCCTCTTTTAAAGGCTGGAAGTATTTTTGGTAAGCCTTTTAAACTTTGTATTAAAAAGCTATCTATCTCTGGAATCTGTTTTTTTATTTGTTCACTACTTTTTACTTCTAAAACACTGAGTTCTCCTAGGTTTGAAACTAAAAATTTAATAATAATGGTATCATTAATATCTTTGGTTACTACAATTTTTTCTTGAGCCAATTGAGATGTAATATGCGACGATAATGTAGTTTCAAAACAGTTTCTTCGTTCTGCCTTTGAAGAAGATGAATCGCAACTAATAAATGTTGGATACTCATCAACTTCATTCCAGTTGAAGGTTTGCAAATCTTCTTGTAATATCTCTTGGGAAGTAATTTTTTTCTTGTCAAAATAATCACAAGAGGTAAAACATAATATAAAAAAGAGAATTGTTAGGTACTTCATTGGTAATTAACAGAAAACTGAAAAATACAATTTTTTTATGGATTCCTGCCTTCGAAGGAATGACAATTTCAACGGAACCCTCAAAGCAAAGCATCGAGGAATTCTTTTCAATTAAAAACACTTCGACATGCTCAATGTGACATCTCAGTATGACATTTTTTAATCAATTGCCTTTATATGTTAATCCTTTTTTAAGAATTTTTCTTCTTTTAATTCGGCAATACGATAGTCTATAATATCAATATATTTACTTTTAGGGAACTTGTTTTTAAAATTTTCGTATAGCTTAATTCTAGTATCAATATCTTTATAATACTGATCTTTAGTGAAAATTAGCAAAAAATGCGCCCTTTCATCTTTGGGGTTTTCCTCTATAGCACGTTTGTAAGCTTCAATACCTTCTTTGTATTTTTGTTGTCTGTTATATACAGATGCCAATTTCAAATATTCTTCATCCAGAGGCAAGTCCTGTAACAATAAAGCTTGTAGCATATACTTTTCAGCATTTTCATAGTCGTCTATACGTTCGTATAATTCCCCTTGAATAAACAAGTTATTGGTATTATTTGGGTCGTATTCTAAGGCTAATCGCCCTTGTTCGATAGCTTTCTCAAACTCATAAATTTGCGCATAACTCATGCTCAATTTCTCATGAATAAATTGCGACGTCTCATTAAGTGCTATTAGTTTTTCAAACCAAATAACAGCATTATCATAATCTTTTTTGTTATAGTAGTTTTGTGCTTTTAAACTTATTAAGTCTTTATTATTAGAGTATGTTTTTAAGCCAATATCTATATAATGATTTGCAGTTTTATAATGTCGTTTTTTAACATGAAATCGAGCCATTCGAAAAATGGCTTTTTGATGCGTGCTATCCAATTGAAATGCACTATAAAATCTGTTTTGCGCCGTAGAATCTTTTAATTTTTCTAAGACCAAGCCACTTTCGTAATGATAATTTGGATTTTTATAATCAATATCTATGAGTTGATAAAAAACATCTAAAGCTTCTTTATACTTTTTTGTTTTAGACAGCAATTTTGCGTATTCATATTTTAGTAATGCATTATCTGGATTGGCTTCAATACTGTTTTTATAATTTGATAATGCTTCATCATAATTCCCTAAAGCCATATACGCGTTTGCTATCTTGCTATAAACCTGTGATTGATTTTGAATCTTTTTATAAGCCACAATACACTTTGTATAATTACCATTAAGATACAAGCTATCTGCAACGCTTAAAACCGAAGTTTGTGCTTCAGTTTTAAACACAAATAATGATATGATTATTAATAGGTTTTTATTCATATAAAAAAGATAAACTATTACTCTTTCATTTTTGCTTTTATTTTTGTTATTCGTTCTTTAAAATAATTGCTGTTATTTATCTCATATGCTTTTGTAACATTTTTTAATGCATTAGTATAATCATTTTGAGATTCGTAATATTCTGCTAGCGAATCATAACCATTAGCGCTATTAGGATAATATTCCACATTCATTTTAAAGAATAATTCTGCCTTATCGGAAAAACCCATTTGTAAATTCATATAACCATAGGCATTTAACATCTCTTCAATCATTGGAGCCATCGGGTAGCCAAAATGTTTGGTATAAATCTCTCCCTGAATTCTTAACAACTCAATCAGTTCTTCTACAGTGGTCTCTGGGTTATTATATTTTTGAGGATGTTTAAATTGAAACCAATCAAAAAGAAAAACTAATCCATCTCTAATGGATGGCAAAGGTACTGTACCATGCAAATCTTCAGGATAAACTTTCCATGAAAAATTCAGTCCGTTTTGTTTTTGTGTTTCGGCAAACTTTGAAAACTCTAGAATAGAACGTGCAAATAAACTAAATTCAGAGCTGTCCTCCATAATATTATCTAAGGTAATATTTTCATCCCACATATGTAGTTGCTCTGCTGCAAGAGACACAAAAAGTGATTTATCTTTAAAATCTTCTGTTTCAAGTTTTGCTTTAGCCTGTTTTAATAATTTTTGATTATCCCAATCAAGACTTGGGTCAATAGCAATATAATTTTTAAAAATATGTGTATGATTAATCAGCATATTTATGGTAAACAAGCCAGCATAAGAATGCCCTATTAATGTTCTAAATGATATTGTAGGGTAATGACTGTCTATATATGTAATAAGTTCATTTTCTATAAAGCTCGTGAAATTTTCTGCTCCTCCAGTATCTTGATCCATACTAAGGCCTCGTCTCATTTTAATTTGTGAAGTTGTTAAATCTCTTGTTCTATTACTTCTGTTAGAAATACCAACAAGAATCATATTTGGCAAATAATGTCCCCAATAATTATTATAGACTAACTCCAACTCTTCTCTTAGTGAAAACCCATCTAATAAATATACTACTGGATATTTTATATTACTTTTTGGGTTATAATTTTCTGGAAGTTGCACCCAAAAGTTACGATATTCATTTAAGGTTTTAGAATATAGACTATCTGTTGCTAGACTTTGCGCATAAATCGTGTTTTGAAAATTTGCTAAGAAAATAATTCCTATAATAAACAGTAATTGTTTTTTCATTTGAGCTAGTTTTTAGATTATGAATCAATTTAAAACAGATACATAAACTTAGATTCGACAAATTATAGCAACAATTGAGCCAAACTTATTGTTAGTCTTTGTATAAAATAATTATGAGATTGTATAATTAAAGGATGTAACATTTGTATCCTATCTTCGTCATACAGACAAACTTTAAAACTTCACTAATGGATATCTTTCTAGTTATTATTGCTGCTTTATTCATGCTACTTGGTATTATTGGTAGTATGTTACCCATTTTGCCTGGTCCCCTAACGAGTTGGATAGGTTTATTAATTTTTCATCTAACAGATGTAGTCCCTATGAATTGGACGTTTTTAGGAATTACTTTAGTAATAGCTATACTTATTTGGCTACTGGATTATATAATTCCTGCTTTAGGCACAAAAAAATTTGGCGGTAGTAAAGCTGGAATGATTGGAACAACAATTGGGTTATTAGTTGCTATTTTCTTTCCAATTTTAGGAGTGTTTGGAATTATTGTTTGGCCTTTTATTGGTGCTTACGTTGGTGAGCTACTAAACAAAAGTAACTCTGATAGAGCTTTAAAAGCAGCTTTTGGTTCATTCTTAGGTTTCTTGACCTCAACTTTTATAAAATTTGTAGTGGCTGTAATTTATTTAGGCCTTTTTATAGTAAAATTTTGGGACTATAAAAGCGATTTCTTTTAAAGAAAAAGCCTTATGATTAAAGAATAATCATAAGGCCGTGTCAATTGCTATTAATTCAACAAATAAATTAGAGGGATAATCAAATCTTTCGTTGATATAGCTAATTTACGTTTTATTAGGGATTTTTTGATGTGGAAAAACCGCAAACTTGGTGCGGAAAAACCGTAATATCTAGTATTAGCAGTCGGTTAAGAAGGTTTTTATTTTGGAAAAAATATCAACTTTAACGAAATAAAAATTGATGATAAAGAATTATATTACAAAAAGCCTTTAGTCCTTGCTTCTTTAATTAAAGTTTCGTCTTTACCGTCTTCGATAGAAAATAACAGCTTTAATTGTTTTTTTCGCTTTTCAATAGCACTCATAGATAAATCAATGTGTTCTTTTAAACTTCTGGTTTTTATACCTTGTGAGAGTAAGTGCAAAATTTTTCTGTTAGTCTCATCTACATAAATATCACTAGTAATAGATGTGTTTAAGAAATTACTAACTGTACTACTATAATACGTTTCGCTATTTAGTATGTGCTGAAATGCTTCAGCGAGTTCACTTGATGTTAAATCACTTTTAATTAGAAGTCCTTCTGGGTTTATTTCTTTAATGATATTTAAGATTCTAAAGGATTCATTAAACATGGTTAAAATAATAATTTTCCCTTTTGGTAAATACACTCTGGCAATTTTGGCAAGATCTTCTCCTGATGTAATCAATCCATCTTTTGAAGCTGGTAAGCTAATGTCGAAAAACAGCACGTCGTAATGTTGTGTATTTGCGGCTTTCTTGATAAGCTCGTTTGCCATATCACAATCATGAGCAATATCAATATCTAACAGTTGAGATTCTTTTTTTGTAGCAATCAAGGTGTTTTGATAACCTTCTATAATCATTGGGTGATCATCTACCATTAATATTTTTACATGCTGCTCCATACCTAATTATTCTATTGGTATTGTAATTTTTATTATGGTACCAATATCTATTTTTGAAAATACTTCAGCTTTACCACCAACGTCTCTAACTCTAGAATCAATATTTTTTAAACCAATCCCTTTTCTTGATTTGCTCACATTAAACCCAGAACCATCATCTTCAATAGCTATTAAAATTACGTTATTTTTTAATTGAAAACTAATTTTTATAAGATTTGCATTGGCATGTTTATAGATGTTTTGCATGGTTTCTTGCAACATCCTGTATATATGTATTTTAGTTTTGTTGGGGACATCTTCCCAATTAATATCATGATCTTCATCAAATGTATATTCTAATTTATAGGCTTTTGTTTGTGTTTCAATTAAGGTTTTAATGATATCTATAAAACTTGAACCTGAAATAAAATCGGCATTTAAATCGTGAGATATTTTTCTAATCTCAGTTTCTATGGTCTTTAACTCATTAATATATTGACTCCGTGTTTTTACAGCTTCATCGGTTTGCATCATATTTAAGCTGTCTAAGCTCAATCTTGTTCCAAATAAACGTCCTAAAATACCATCGTGGAGTTCTTCTGAAATACGCTTTTTTTCCTGTGTTCTACCTTCTTCTACTTTGTCTTGTTGCGCCAACATAAGATTGTAAATCTCTTCATTGGTCTCTTGTTGTTGTTGAATGAATCTTAATTTTCTGTTTTTAGAACGTTGTGCAATTACTATATACAATAAGGATGCACTAAATAATAATACAACTGCAATCGATAAAAATAGCAGTCTTTCTTTAGATAGCTTTTCGTTATCAGCTTCTATTTTATCAACCTCAAATTTAACTCTAGCAAACTTATTCCTAATAGCGCGTTCATTTTCTAAGAGGCTATCATTGAGTTTGATGTATTCTTCCAAATATTCCTTACTACTTAATCCTACATCTAGCTTAGACAAAGCCATTAAAGATTTTAGAACCTTATTATTTGAGTTGACGTCTTTAGCTAATCTATAAGCTTTTTTAGAGAGTACCAAAGCAGAATCTTTTTTACCGATAGCACTATAAAATTCTGACATGTCATTCATTACAGATATCAACCCAGACTGATATTGAATACTATCACTAATTTTATAGGCTTTTTTAAATTGGTTATCTATTCCCTTTAAATCCGTATCATTACTTAAAAATCTGGTATGAGCTGCGTTATCTAATACATCTACATATAACTCAGTATCAATTGTAAACAATAATTTATCATTTAATACTTCTTTATAAATAGGTAATGCTTTTTCTAAATCACCTTTTTGGCTATAAGAAAATCCCATATTATTTCTTGTACTCAAATAATAATATAATGGTTCTTCCATTTCCCTAGTAATTTCAATACACTTTTTATAGTTTTCTATGGCTTCATCATGATTTTTGAGTCGCTCTGAAATGACCCCAAGCAAATTATATAGGGACCATAAAGTAATTCTATTTCTCTCTGTTTCTGGAAATTGTTCAACTAATGAGATAGCTCTCACTGCAGTTTCTTCACTCCCAATATAATCTTTTACTGTTTCTTGAATATCTGCAATACTTAGAAGAGCTTCCCCTTCACTTAGTTTATCACCTAATACCTGAAATATTTTTGCAGCATTATAATAATAATAATACGAACTATCACTTTGTGATTTAACATGGTGATACCATCCTAAATTGTTATTAGCTATTCCCAGTGCAACAGAATCTTTTAGCTTGTTAGCTAATTTTAAGTTTTTATGGTTAATATCCCTATATAGATTGTACTTGTCCATATTGAGATAAACAAGTGATAAATATCTGTTACTTTTTAATATGGTAGTATCTATATTTAACTCTTCGGAAAAAAGACTAGCGTTTCTGGCATGCAACAGTCGTACATCTATTTCTAGATTAGAATCCTTAGATAGTTTTCTTAAAGATTCAATACTATCTAGTTTTGCATAAAAACTTTCATTTTGTGCATTTATTCCTAATGAAACAATAAAAAATAATATTAGTAAATAAAATTTAAACAATTTTGAGTGTATTAAGATAACATCTCAAATTTAGAATAAAATATGACATGTCACTAGTGAAGATACAAATCTTAATACAATATCTAATAATAATTTAAAAAGGCACCTTGCGTTATCTGCAAAATGCCTTAATAAATCAAAAAAATATAAAATTTATGCGCGCTGATTAGGCTTATTTGTTTTTTTAGTAACATCAGAAATATATTTAAATTGGTTTTTGTCTATCTTTTGGATAGTGTCATTAGTAGGTGTAATTTCTGTGTTACTTGTTCCTGAAAATGTTAAAGAAAATACGGCTAACATTAATGTAATTTTTAGGGCTTTCATAAGTTATTTATTTAGGGTTATACTTGATTCTAATTATTAATTGTTTTTAAAACGTACTAATAATAGTTTCTAGATTTGTGAGGGAGCACAATGGACTAATAAATAACTAAACACAAAATGTGTTTTTAAAATAATTTTGAGGGTTCACAATTTTAAAAATAAAAATTGTAATAAATGGATAAATTAATTTTCTTAAAAAGCAGAGGGAAATTGTTTGGGGCTTATTAAGAATTGTAAATGTAGAACCAAGTAGCAGCAGGAATAAAAATATACGATGAAATGCATAATATAATCGATAAAGTGTAATTAATTAGATATTTTCCTACATTTTTATCGAAATTATTAACATTTAAGCGTAGTTTATTAACAATGAAACGCAGCTTAATCTTAGCCAAAAATACAGTATATTTTTTTTCTTATGTAGAAAAACTATTTTTTTTAAATTTTTTTAGGGGAGTTTTTGTTTCTTAATTGTTATATATATATAAACAAGGCAAACCTATTCAAAATTATAGTAATAATGCTTTTCATCGATATATATAGCATTTTGTCGATAAAATAAATATTAATTTGTATGTTTGCCCAAGCTTAACTAAAATTAAAATTATAACAAATGAACTTAACTAAGTCCCAAATTAACACAACAATCACTATTGTGATGTTTTCATTTTTTAGCCTAGCAATGAATGCACAAGATCTTACTAATAATTTAAAACTATGGTCCGGCGTAAGTGTATCTTATGGTATTAATGACAACCTAAAAGGAAAACTAAGCCAGCTATTTGCGTTTAATGCTTCGCCAACTAATTATAGTTTTTCACAAACAAAATTAGCCTTATCTTATAAAATAAAAAGAAGAGTATATATTGAGGGTGGATACGTGAGAGGTCTTTTTAATGACACCAACTCTTTAAGAAACCAAGGTGCAACATCAGGTTGGTTTAACACCTTAGCTGTAGACCGTATTTATGGAAATTTTTCATACAAACATGATATCGTAAAACGCTTGTCTTTAAAACATAAAATTGAATTTCAGCATTTCTTTGCAGATTTAGATAAATATAAAAACCGAAGTATCTATTCAGCTAGACTAGGCTATAATGTAAGAAGGTCTAGTGTATCACCCTATATTGAGGGACAGTTATACTATTACAACGGTGGAATCATTTCAAGTGGCTTTAAAAGGTTTCGCTTTAAAACTGGTTTAAGTTTTAAACCTCTTAAAGATTCTTCAATGCGACTTTCATTTTATTACCTCATGCAAAATGAAGTTAATACAGATCAATTACCGGATAATGATTATTCCGTTATTGGAACAAACTTATCATTTAAAATAAATTAACCTACTAAAATAAACCTTATCATTATGAAACTAACAAAAATTAATTCAAACAAAATAAAAAAAGCTATTATTTGTAAAGATGTAAATAGTACAATAATAAATAAAGAAATTAAAAAAAGTTATGTGCCAAAAGCTGGAGACGTTGCTATTTTTAAAGTTAAAGCCATAGGAAAACATACAAGAATTCAATCGGTAGGAGGAAATAATAAATTCATTTTACCAGGCGATTTAATTATGGCTACTTTTGGAAATCGTTATGCAACAGGACAAATGGAAGGTTATATTCCAGACTCCTATTGCTCTACATACCATATACTAGGGCAAGGTGGTGCGATTGGTGTTTTAAAAAGCATACATAAAAAGTTTGAATTGGTTGGCCCAACAACTTTAAGTTTAGTCGGTTATGTAGTTAATGAAATAGGAGCTATTATAAACACCAAATATTTAAATACTGAAACTACGATAGATAAATCTATCCCATTAAATATTGAACCTAAAATAATATTATCATTAGGAACAAGTATGGATAGTGGTAAAACCACTTCAGCTGCATTTCTTGCCAGAGGTTTAAAACTCGCTCGCAAAAAAGTGGCGTTTATTAAGTTAACTGGTACTGTTTTTACCAAAGATAAAAGTTTAGTGCGTGATTATGGTGCAAAAGTAGCCTTAGACTTTTCCGACTTTGGTTTTCCTTCAACTTATATGTGTTCTACATCAGAATTACTAAATCTATATGAAAACCTTTTAGAAAAAGTTAAACCTTCTAATCCAGATTACATAATTGTAGAAATAGCCGATGGTCTTTTGCAAAAAGAAACTTCAGCACTAATCTATAATAAACAGTTTATGAGTAATGTATCTGGCGCATTATTTTCATCAGCAGACAGTATGAGTGCGGTTTCAGGAGCCGATATGCTTACTAAATTAAACTGTAAAGTAATTGGTACAACTGGCCTTTTTACAACGAGCCCATTATTAGTAGACGAAGTTAAACAGCAATCTAATTATACTGTTTTAACAGGCGAATATTTGATGTCTAAAGAAATTATTAATACCTTAGAAAAAAACATAAATTACTTAAAGTTTGAAAACAAAATGGCAGTTAATAGTTAGTTTTATAGTACAAAACAAACTTCTAGTAGTAGTTGCTTTTTTAAGTGGATTGTGTTATAATGTTTTTACATTATTAGTGCCTATAAGTCTTGGACGATTTTATGAGTTTAATTTTGGGTTTTCCTCACATCGATTAAAGTTGTTGAGAGATATGCCTCTTATTAATACAAAAGATTTTACAACATTCCTCTTATTTTTTATTGGGCTTATTTTCTTTCGATTTGTTTTTGAATATATAAACAAATACTATGTTGCTATTATAGGAGAAAAATTTGCAAAAACACTTCGGGAAGATCTTTTTAAGCACCAACTTCAAATAAGTAATTCTGTTTACGATGAAAAAGGTATTGGAAAATATTTATTAAGATATAGTGGCGATTTAAAAAGTATTCAAAACTATGTAACAAGAGGATTATTTCGGTTCTCTCAAGACCTTATCTTAATTGTATTTTTACTTATTACTATAGCATATATCGATATTAAATTAGGTGCAATTGCTGCAATATCAATTGGTTTTTCAATTTTCATTCTGTTTTTTATAAATAACATTTTATATACTATATCGGTAAATAGAAGAAATCAACGCTCTGGAATGTTAACTTTTGTAAACACACGTTTAAGAGCCATTCTATCCATAAAAGCATTTAATAAATATACCCCTGAAGAAAAAAGATATATAAAACGCTCTGAAAAATTATATGCCGTTGGGAAAAAATATCAAAAAGTGGTTGGTCTAATTCAATCTATCATTCCGTTTCTAACATACTTAATGATTGGGTTGTTAATGTGGTATGTCTATTATTTAAAAACAAATCATGATGCTTCTTTTAATGCGTCTTCTTTATTAATTTTAATCCTATTAATTATCTCATTTCTTCCCATTTTAAGACGTACCTTAAGAGTAAGTATTATTTGGAAATTAGGAAATATTTCATTTGAAAAATTACTCCGAATCTTTTCTCTTGAAGCTGAAAACAGTTTACCATTCGAAAATATTAGTCTTTCAGGAAGTACAATAGCGTTCAAAAATATATCCTTTAAATATGAATCTGGTGGTAGTTTTGTTTTTGACGAAGCTGATATTAAACTATTACCAAGAACCATAACGTTAATTTTAGGAGATTCAGGGGCTGGCAAAAACACACTAATTAATCTCTTACTTAAAATATATTCGCCTACAAGTGGCACCATAACTTTTGGTAAATACAACTACAAAAATCTATCAGAAAAAACCATTAGAAAGAACTTTTCCGTAATTTCAGATGCTTTTCCTTTATATGGGAAAACAGTTTATGAAGCCATTGTATATAGTAGAAAAAAAGAGAAAGAACAAAAAGCTTCAGACCTATTACAGTCAATGCAACAATTTGAAGACGACCAAAACAAGCTAGATTTGCACGATACTATTGGCGATTTAGGTAATAATTTAACCCGTGGACAGAAAAAAATATTGATGTATTGCCGAGCTATTTTAACAAATAAGCATTATCTGATTATAGATAAACCATTTAAAGATTTAAACCCTAGAACTATTACATTTATAACTCAGCTTTTAAACGATTTAAGAAAAAATAAATCCATCATTATTATTGATAATAGTTTCCCGCTGAATCTGAATATTGATCATTTTTATACAATTAATAATAAAATATTTGAAAAGGGAGATTAGTTTTATATAGTTTCTGCCAAAATAACTTTAGTTTTATACAATATTACACTCTGTTTTAATATTATTAAAATGATAAACAAGTACATAGTTCTTTTATTTTTCAGTCTTTTCTTAATGAATTTTAATATACAACCTGTTATGGCTACTTCAAATGATTTTGAATTAATAACTTATCCAACAGAAGATAATAGTGTTATTGAAGCCTCGTTTTTTAAAGGAACAGATGGCAATCTTGTTGTAATTTTTGCCCATGGTGCTATTTTTAACAAAGAAAGCTGGTATTTTTTAGCTGAAAAATTACAACGTAAAGGCATTTCTTCGCTTTCAATAGATTTTAGAGGTTATGGCAACAGTAAAAAAGGAACTACTAATAAGAAATCGCTAGATATATTAGGAGCTATTGATTATTTAAAAAGCAAAGGATTTAATAGTATTGCAATTGTTGGAGGTAGTATGGGAGGCGCAGCTGTGTTAAGTGCCTTGGGCACTAAAACTGATAGTGTTATTAAAAAAGTAATCTTGCTGGCTCCAGCTGGAGGTTCTGGAATTACAAGCACATCAATAAAAAAACTCCTTATAGTATCTAAAGACGAAGGTTTATTTAAGCGAGTTAATACAATATATAATGAATCAACTCATCCTAAAGAACTTAAAGTATATCCAGGATCATACCATGCACAACACATGTTTAAATCAGGTTATAAGAATGAACTTATAAGCTTAATCATTGAATTTTTAAATGCACCTGAATAATATTTCTGAAGGTGAGAAAGTTGAGTAAGTACTAATTAATACATCATTTCACCGGAAAGAATCTTTACAGAAAGGTCTTTTCTAAAGGCGGAATAGGACATGAATGATCTGGACTATAAACACAGAAGGGGTTGTAAGCCATATTAAAATCTACAACTAATTCGTTTCCTTCAGGAATATCCAGTACAATATATCGTCCACCACCATAAGTTTCTTCACCAGATGTTTGGTCTGTAAATGGCACAAAAAGAACTCCTTTTTTTATATTGGAACCAACTAATCTTTCGCTTAGATACACACTTAATTCGTAAGGTTTATTATCAACATTAAATGATAACTTACCATATATTACATAATCAGAAACTTTACCAGTTGATGTTTTTTATTTTAATTTTTGGAAGGTCTTCTAGCCTCGTTAATTGAGCTTTTACATGATATTTATAATCTATAGGAAAATATTTTAGTCCTTCAAAATCTTTCATCAACTCAGGAGTTAGCATTGTCTTTTCAGGAATCTTGTAGTCAGCATCCTTTTGTTTTCTATAAGTTCCGACCTTTTCCTTATGAGCTTTTATATCTTTTGTATTGCTTTTACAAGAAACATTTGCTGATAAAATAAAAAATGAAATGAAGTTGTAGTAAAAAAAACTTGTTCATAAATTTTAATTTATTAGATAATTCAAAATCATTTAAATAAAAAAAAATAACAATACCCATATAATCAGAAAGGATAATTCAATCTGATTATATGAAAATTATTATTTAAGAAGTAGAAACCTGTTAAAAGATTAACTAACTATGCTTTACCTAATATACGAAACATTCCTGTTCCACAAGTTGGGCATTTACCTTTCATGGCTTTTCTTCCATTTTTCATTGTAACTTCAGCACCACCTTGAATCTCTTTTTTAGATTTACATTTTACACAATATCCTTCCATAATTTTAAAGTTTTTATTTAAATTAAGTATTAATTATACGAATGTACATTTTATGAGTTGTGTTTGCAAATAATAATAAGAAACTTTGCAGAGTTTTTTTTTGAAAATAATAATGATAGATAGATTGAGATTTGCCTCTTTGATACTGTTAAAAATCAAGTTAGATTGCATGAGCTCCTTCTTTTAAAAAATTATTATCTCTTTATAAGCTCAAATTCAAAGTAAATTTTAACTTTTTCAGAAACTTTATGTCTAACAATTTTAGGAATTTTAATATCAAAATCGGATGCGCTAGCTATAAATTCACCAGAAATAGTAATAGTATCTCCAAGTATAGTAATATTTAATAATATTATATCAAGTGCCTTAGTTTTACCATGGAAACTCAAATCTCCAACTAAGTTGAAAGTATTTTTGGATGAAGTTAAAGTCTCCATTGAAAATTCCAAGACTTTTCCTTTAAATATGGCTTTTGGATATTGATCAGATTCTGCATAGTTTTCGTTAAAATGCTCTTCCATTAATGCATTTTTAAACCGAAATCCTTTAATTAAAGCTAAAGCAACAAAATCCCCAGTATTAGTGCTTAAAATTGCACTTACAGAGTTATTTAGGGCTTCAACTTTTTCAAAGGACGCTAGAGAAGCTTTAAACTGGACAGTTCCTACTCTGGTTAAGTATTTCCCTTGTGCAGATACAGCTACCCCAACTAACAGTATTATATAAATTATTTTCTTCATACTGTTCCTATTCTTCTAAAAAGCCATCTGCTTCCCATTTAATAATAATATCGATTAAATTTTGAGGCAAACGTGGTCCTCCAAAAGGCATTAAAAACCCTAAATCTTGAGAAGATATACGAATTAACAATCCTCTGTTTTCAACGGCTTCTTTCACATTATCATAAGTTAGTAATGGCATTGGCGCATCGTTAATTGGAGGGTTAATATGACACCCTAAACAGTTATTATCTATTATCTCTTTAATATGATTGTTATATGTAACCATATTTGGCAATTCGGTTGTATCTATTAAATCACTTTCACTGTCATATGCACAACTAGTAAAGATAAGAGATAACCATATAACGCCTAGGAAAATCTTTTTCATAATTTTTTTTTAGAATATTCGACTTAAATTAAAACCAAAATAAATGTTACCATCACCCCAATCTCCAGTAGCTTGACCTAAAAATCCATTAGTATTCATGGATTGTGCGTTAGTAAAATGCATTTGAAATACGTGACCCCCAGTTTCGAGGTCAAAACCTATAGATAAAGGGTTTTTAAAAGGCGAATTTTGTGCTCTATTAAAGTGATGACCATAATCAATATTTATAGACCAATGCTTACTTAACTTATAACGCCCACCAATGCCAATAGCATATTGGGAATTATTTTGCTCATCAATAACAACATAGTTATCATGAAAAAACGTAGGTGCAATTTCTACTGAAAAGTTGGTGTTAATTTTTCTTGAGATTAGTAGTTGTACTGTATAACCAACACGGTTTTTAAACTCTAGTTTTGGTAAATTATTTTTATCTAATGCCGTGTTCACTAGTACTGAATTATAGCCAATAATAGTAAAAGGGAATCCGTTTTTAACTTGCTTTATCAACCGGTACTTAAAGGACATTTCATAAATTTTTTGAAATGAACTTCTAGAAGCACCTATATTAAGCCAATGGTTTAAGCCATATACAAAATTGATGCGAGTAACAGCATCATCTAACCCAAAAAAAGTGTCAAAACCATTTTTTATGCTTCCAAAACGATGTGATATAATAAGTGTTAATTCTTTTTTAGCAACGAGCTTTGTAGATTCAAAATTTACAATCTTTAAGCCTTTAAAAGTTGCCGTAATTTCATAATTAACAGAGGAATCAATATCAATTTCATTGAGCAAATCCTCTTGTGATAATATAAAAAAAGGAGTTAAAAAAAGAATACCTATTAATATGTGTTTCATATTGAATAGTTTAAAATAAACTTCTATTTTTTAATAAAACGTTTTGAGATATTTATGTTTTTAGATGCTATTGTAATTATGTATAATCCATTACTTAAATCTGACACATCTATTATAATATTTTGCTTATTATCGATTTTTTTAGTAATGCTTTTTTTTCCTAATAAATCATATATAATAATTTCTTCGTCACCTTGAAGTATACTAGGAGATATATTTATATTTAATTCTTGGTTTACAGGGTTAGTTAGGATGCTAAACTTTTTAAGAATATTATCATCAATTCCAAGCGTGTTTTGCACAGTAATAGTTCCTGACATGCTCAAGGCACCATGTATACCACAAAAATAATCATTAACACCCACCACAGTAAACGTATATGAAAATGTGGAACCATTCCCAGTTAATGTGCCGCTATTAAATGTTTCTACTGAATTACCAACTGCATTTTGAACAGTATGTGGAAAAATATCTGTCCAAGTCCAAGTTACAGTATCTCCAATTTCAATAGTTAAATCTGTTGCTGGACTTAAAAAATTAATATGCCAGTCTAGGTTGTGAGTTGTTTGTGCCTCAACACTTAATATTCCAAAGAAAAGTACAATTAGTAATTTTGTTTTCATAATAAAAGGTATTAATTAATAATATTGCATTGATCTAATTTAATTTGTTCGAGTAAATCATCATAACCAATAAAGCGGCCTTTAATTTTGATTTGGGAGTTGTTTTTGATTTGGGTTTTAATAGCTTCCGTAAATTGACAAAAAACTCTACCTCTTAGAGTGACATTTTTTTTCTTTAATTCTGAGACTTTACCACTCACAGCAATGGTTTTATTTAGATATTTGAGCTCAGCATCACTTGTATTAGCTGAAAATTCATTTAAAATATCTACCGCTTTTATTGCATATTCTATGGGTTCACTTTTAATATCTCTATGGTCATGATAGATATAATTATAGCTTAGAATAGCAATAATAACGAGTATTAAAAATATAATCCATTTTCGCATTTTGAGTATAGATTAATTTATAAATACTATTTTAGTCGGGTTAGCAATAAATAAATTACTACTTCTTCATAAAAAACATGCTAATTTTGGAGTATCAGTATGGAATGTTTTAAATAAAGTCAATAATTTTTATCGTATTAAAGACGATAATGTTGAAGAAACAATACAAAAATCATTAGGCTTAACTCCAAATGTCGCTTTAAGAATTTTTTTTAAGATTACCTAAATTTCACCTGCCAAGATAAAGAAAATGAATAAATCCAAAAATAATTTCCTGGGTCAAAACTAATTTCTTGATGTGATACTCCAGTTTGAAAACCCCAAGCATTTTTATTATTTGCTGAAGTAAAATAATAGCCAAAATTTAGTTTTTGTGATTGCAAACTTATAATAGAGTCCTCATTTCCTCCAAAATCAAATATATAAACTTCAGGAGAGAAACCTGCGCCAGCAGCTATACTAAAATAATTATTCGCGTCACTCCTGTATTTTCTATAATTTAGTGTTCCTGACTTACTTGAACTAGGTTCTCCAGGAGTAACATAGGCACGGAAAGACCAATAACTGTTACCAGTATACCATCCTACGGATCCTGTATAAATAGTGGTTGTTGTACTATATTTTAATCCTCTAAAGCCTAATGAAGCTTCAAAACTTTTAGGTAAAGATTTATATAATTCAGCTCCATATCTAACATCTGGATATAGAAATGAATTAGAAACTCCAAAATTAAGATACGCATAGAGCCCTTTAACTATTCTAGGATACAAATCAACCTCAAACTGTGCACCATTAGACTGAAATCGTCTGCTTAAATTAATTTTAGCATGAATACTTCCAAACTTTGTTTGTCTTACGTATTTTAATAAATAAAACTGCATAGGATCAAAAACCTCAGAATAAACATCAACTGAAGATTTGAATGCTATATTATTATAACTAAGTTTATCAATTAAGCTGGCTTTATATGCGCTAGTTTTTTCGTGGTCAGGATTGTCTTTTAATGAATTTTCAAGAGTTAGTAAAGCTTCTTCTTGATTATTTGCACTGTCTTCTGCACTCGCCTTTAAGTATAGAATATCTGGATTTTTAGGAAATATTAATAGGGCATTATTAGCCATTTCCAAGGCGCTAAATGGGGCTTCGCTCCAGAGCTCATTTTTAATTGCTGCCTCCCAAGTATCCAATCGGTTTGAGTCTTTTTTTAATATATATTCAAATTCTTTTTTAGCTTTTTTATAATCTCCATCCCAAGAATACGTACTTGCTAAAAATGAACGAATATCATGATAATTAGGATACTTAGTTAAAATTAACAATAAGGTGTCCTGAGCTTGCTTTCGTTGTTTATTAAAGGCCAACTCTCTTGCATTTTCGAATGCTGTATCTGGATTACCTTTAAAAATCCTTTGCTGTCCGTAAAAACAATGGCTTAGTAAAAAAAGTATGATATAGAAATATTTTTTCATAATAGTATTAAAGTATTTCTACTTTAAGGATTTTTTAAATGTTAAATATTCAAGGTTATCGGGGTGGTTTAGAATAATACTATCCATTAATTGGGACGCATTTTCTAGATTATCCATTCTTTTAAAGGCTTTTGCTAGTTTAAAACCGAGTTCTGGATTGGTAAGTCCTTTTTTTAAAGCTTTAGATACTAGTTCTATAGCTTTATTATCTTGATCCGACCACCAATACAAGTCTAATAGCGCTAAATAGGCATCATCATAATAAGGGGCCCTTTTAATGACATTTAAAAGTTCTACCTCAGCATTTATATAGTCACCATCCCAAGCTAAAGTTCTTCCTTTTAAAGTTCGTGCATCTGCATGATTTGGTAATGCGTTTAAAATATAATCGCATAATAATCTTGCTGTTTTCCGTTCTTTGTTGAAGGCTTTTTCTCTAGCGATTTCAAAGGTTTGATCAAAGTTTAGCCCTTTTGTTAATTCATTAATTGTAGTTAGTTGTTGTGTTGAAAATTCAATTTGAGGTTTAACATATATATTAAGAGAGTCTGGAAAAATTTTGTTTCTCTGGGTAACATAGGCATTCATTTTTTTAAATGCCATAAGCGAATCGGATATTTCTTTTATAAATTCTTCTTCGATAACCTTATTAGTTCCAAAATTTTCATTTATTTTATACAATTCACCATCCGAATACAAATAATCTTTATATATAAAATCGTTTATACTTCCTTTATACCTCATTAACGGTATTTTATGATTGTTTCTAAAATATCTTGCAGTATCTAAGCCCTGGCTCATCCAAGCCGTTTCTTCTAAGGTATTAAACTTGTAATTATTCATTAAAAAAGAGAGTAAACTTGGTGTAACATCCCAATGTGAAGAAATAGATTTAAATTTTTCGGCTTTCTTAAGTATTGGGCTATAAATATATAAGGGCACATGAAACCTACATAATTTATTTTTTTGTGCTATAGGTATTAGCCTGTGATCTCCTGTGATAATAAATATTGTATTGTTGTATTCTTCTCTTTCAGCATATGCATTCATAAAATCTTTAATAGAATTATCGGTGTAATTCAAACTCGCATAAATATCTTTATTTGCTTCAATTTCTTCTTTAGTTATATCAAACCGTTGACCTGACTCTAAAATGCTATCTACCTTGGCTAAATATTGCTCTTTTAAAGGGAAACTAAACGGCTCATGATTGGTAAGCGTTACTATAATATCTAATCTAGGTTTAGTTTTATTGTCTAAAGATGCTAATGTTTTTCTATATATTTCTGAATCTGGATATCCCCAAGAAAAACCTCCTGCATTACTTTCTGTTCTCGTATAATCTAACCCATATTTATTTTCGTCTATAACATGGTCAATCCCACTATATTCTAAAAAGTTAATTTTCCGATCAAAACTTGAGGGTCCTCCAGAATAATACGACGTTGTATAACCGTTTGCTTTTAATACATTAATTAAGTTGATGTGAGAAGGCGTTTTTTGTAGTTCTAAAAACCCTGTTTCCCCAAAAGGTAAAGACCCTAGCAACGATGGAAGAGCTCCGAATGTTCTCCCTGTGGTGCTAACAAAATTCTCCCAATACAAGGATTTTGAAATTAAGGAATCTAAATATGGTGTAAAACCACTATAGTTATTATCTCCTATAAACTCAGCACCTAATCCTTCAACAACTAAGACAACAATATTTGGCTTTTTTTTATGAATTGTAAAAAATGGAGATAAAACATCTTTAGATTGACTAAAAGGTTTTAACAACGGATAGTCATTTCTATTAAATACATTATAGGCCTTTAATTTATTTTTTTCTCTTTTAAACTTTATAACATCTTTAGTTAAAAAGGCAATTTTATTTTGATAGGTTGCTCCAGATGCTTCTGGAAATATTAATTTTAAACTTCCAAATGTTAATATTAATAAAACACCTACACCAAATGTTACACGTTCATTAAAATACTTATTAATTATAATATAAAGCAGAAAAAATAATGCTGGAAAAATTACAAATGGCAAAAAATACATTACAGAAAAAGACTCTGATGAGCTAACAGTACTAAACATATCATTTAATGAATACCCTAAAATATCAGCCCCTAAGTTTAATAGTGTAGTTAAACTATATTTTACTAGAGAAAATTGAATAATTACAAAAAGCAAGAAAATTACTTTAGTAACTATGATAGATCCTTTCTTTAGAAATAAATTAAGCAAAAGAAATATTGGAAATAGTAATATGGCGATGATTAAACCACTCCAAAAATCATTAAGAAATTTATATAAAATAGCAGTCCCTAAATCAAGTACTTTAATCCTACTTGAAACTGTCAAGTAAAGTTCTAATATACTTATTGCCCAAAATACACAAAACAGTGAAATTGTTAAATAAACATATTTGTAAATATCTTTGTTTTGGATTTTAAATTTCATAATTATATTAATTTATAAATCATATGTGTTTATGTACTAGCTAACCCTTTGCGTTGCATAACGCCCCATTTCTTTTTCTTGTTGAAATAGTAATCAATATTTCCTCTAATAGCCGCATATAATATAAAGGGGTGTAACACAAAAGGCTCTAATGCGCTTAATAAAACCAACTTATATCCAGTACCCCTCTTTTTATATTGATGAAATGTGAGCTCCTCAGAATATAATGCCACAATAGAAAATACAACTGAAAATAAATATGCTAAAAGAAAGAAAGATACCGCATATTCCCATCTTACTTGTTGTAAAACTAACAAAACAACAAAATATAAGATACCTACTAATTCAATAATAGGTGCTAAACGCTCAAATATCAACCAATATGGATAACTTAATAATCCGAAGGATCCATATTTTGGATTAAACCCTATTTTACGGTGCTTTTTTAAGGTCTCAATAGTACCTCGTGTCCACCTATTTCGTTGAGAAATAAAAATTTTATAACTATCTGGTGCTTCTGTCCAACACAATGGATCTGGAATATAAGAGACTTTATACTTTTCACCTTTTTCTTCCATATATCTCCTCATACGTACTATAATCTCCATATCTTCTCCAACAGTATTCGTGTCATATCCTCCAGCTTCAATGGCTATTTTTTTATCAAATATTCCAAAGGCTCCTGAAATTACTAACAACCCATTTAATCTACTCCACGCCATCCTACCTAGTAAAAAAGCTCTTAAATATTCTAAGATTTGAGATTGAACTAGGAAGCTCTTAGGTAAATTAACATCTATCAATTTACCGCCTCTAATAACACAAGAATTTGCAATACGAATAACACCTCCTGAAGCAATAACCTTTGCCTCAGTAACTTCAAGGAAAGGTTTTATCATTTTTTGAAGTGCATCTTCTAGTAATAAACAATCTACATCTATACATGCTACATATTCCGTAGTGCTAATATTTAACCCCATATTTAATGCATCAGCCTTACCCCCATTTTCTTTATCTACAACCATCAATTTTTCAAAAGCAGGATTCTTAGATTTAAAGACTCCTGAACGCAGTGGTTTTGTTTTAAGTTTTTCATTAATTATATAGTCTATTTTTTCTAAATCGTAGGCTTTAATTAACTTTTCCAAGCTATCATCCTTACTCCCGTCATTTATAATTATTACACTGTAATTAACATAATGATTAGATAACAAAGACCGTACATTTTCAACTACATTAAGACTCTCATTATACGCAGGAGCAATTATTGTAATTGACGGCGAAATGGTTGATGAGAGAATATCTTTATAATTTACAAAGCTATTCTTTTTAAGATATTCGATAGTTTCCTTCCCTGAAATTATGGATAATACAATATAAGAGCCTATTGCAGCTACAGCGTAAGTAAAAAATAAATAATGAAATATATGTAAAATTATATCTACTGTACTAGTGTCCATATCTATACTGTTTTTACAAATTTTATCATTGCTGGACTTTTCTTATGCCTTGGTAATTTATCAAGTCCTATAAATTTATCTATGTTAATTGATTTTAATATTTTTAGAGCCAACAATTGTATTTCAAAGTTTTTGTGGAACAAATGCTTTTCAATAAAGGGTTCATCTGAAGGAATTACAAGTTTTTCTAAAAAGCCAAAGAAACTTATTTGTTCTTCTATACTCAGATCGTTAAAGTTAGCGATCAATCTGTCTTTTGCTTCAATACCATATAAATGTGTTAATACCTCAATGACATATATTCTAATGCTTTTATTTTGATGAGAAAGTAAATCCATTAATGTGTCTTTTACTTCAAATTGATTATAAATTTGAGCTAGTTTTAAAGCAAATAAAACCACAGTGTCATTTGTAGATTTTAACCATGGTTTAATATCGCATATTTCCTGATTGTCTAATTTTTGTAAAATTTCTAGTATCTGTACTTGCGACCATTCAGATAATGGTTCTTTTAATTCATTTAAAAAAGAAAGACCTTCAAATCGAAATAAACTTACTAAGTACAATTGTGTCTCCTTTCGAACTTCTTTTCTTGGATGATCAATGAACTTAACAATATTTACATAAGCCTCTTCTATATTGAATCTCGTAAGTTCTCCTATGCCCTTGGCAATTACATACCAGTTTTTATTATTTAATCTTGTTAGTGCATAATCAATAAGTCCTGTTTCGTAATATAAAGTTTTAATAGAATCAGCCATTTCACCTGAGACCTCATTCATTAAATTATATAATATTGAAATAACCATTTTGCGCTTATTTTTATGCGGAATATGGCTTTTTATTTTAAGTATTATAACTTGCCTTTCTTTACTAACCTCTTCACTTTCTTTATCAGCATACAAGTATTCTACTAACAATCCCTCATAATCATTCTTAATTTTTGTAAACTCTATATCTTTTTTTCTCAGGTAATATCGTATTACTTTTAAATACGCTGTGAGTAGAATAATTGATGAAAACAAGAGCCCACTAACAATCCAAACTAGCTGAACTAGGAAAGGAAACTCATTATAAAAATCAACAAAATACTGAATATCTAACATGGCTTTGGGGCAATTAGATTTTGGTTATTTTAATTTAATAATCTATTTTAATTTAATAATCGTTTTACTCTTATAACCAATTCATTAGGACTAAACGGCTTTCCCATAAAATCATTAGCGCCTAAACTAAAGGCTTTTAAAACCATTTCCTCTTGTCCAGCAGATGAGAAAACAATAATTGGTGTTTCAAAGGTTAACTCATTCCTCACATGACTAATAACTTCGAGTCCACTAACAAAAGGCATCATAATATCGGTTAAAATTAAATCAGGTTTATGAATTTCAATAAGCTCAATGGCTTCTTTACCATCAACTGCCATAAAAAGTTCATATCCTTCTTTTTCTAATCTGAATTTTAATAATAATGACAATGTTGAATTATCCTCTGCTAAAACAATTTTATTTTTATCCATCAATCATTTATTTAAATTTCAACTTAAAAGTAGGGCAATATATAAAAAATAATCGATTAAATGTAATAAAAAAGGGATGAAATGCATAAAAATGAATTTTTATGCTAACAAATACTGTTTATAATCTAAAAAGGGATGGTTTTTTATTAAAAAAGGAACGGAGTTATAGCAAAGGTAGATAATGAATAAACATTAAAAAAGGGTTTTTAATACCTATTCTATAATAATTCTTTTGCTTATTATACCTTTTGTAGTATTTAACTGCACAATATAAACACCTGAGTTTATAGCTGTTGGAATTGGAATTTTTCCTGAAGAATAATTCAATGTGTCTATTCTTTGTCCAATAACATTATATAAAGTCACATCTAAAATTTTAGTGTCTGCCGGCTTAATAATTTTAACTACAGCTATTTTTGAATCGTAAAAAATAGTAAATCTATCTTTTAATTCTACTTCATTATCCGATAACACATTAGAAATAGGCTGAAAGACTAGTTTAAATCTATTTTCGTATGTGCCAGCATCCAAGCTAATTTCGAATGGTGCATTGTTAATTTTATAGGTTTCACCCGTAGAATTATCTTTAATATATAAGTTTAGAGTTGGATCTATTTTTTCTAAAGCATCAATTTTAATACTAATTAATCCTGCCTGTTTCACTTTTAATCCTAATGCAAATTCTTGTGCTGCATCAATAGTATTTACACCTTGTATTACAAATTTATTATTATTAAAAATCCAATACATATCTTCTTCATTAATATCCGCCATTAATGCATCATAACCCAAATCAAAACCATTAGAGGCTTCCTTATCAATACCAACTACAATTTGTCTATGGTATCCTTTTGGAGAATCATACATTAATCGTATTACTGGATTATCATTATTTATCTCATTTGAATTATTAGCACTTGTATTCTTCTTCTTTTTATTATTAGCCTTCATAAATAAAGACTCAACTCCATCTTCAGGGACAAAAACACGTTGGCTATTTTGAAAAACAATATCTCCTCCATCAACAGTTAAGATTGGAGTACCATTGTCATTATTAAAACCATCTAATGCTGTTGTTACAAAAAAGCCTTGATTAACAGGGATATATTGTCCAGGAACTTTTGTTCCAATAGCTGGAGCTCCTGCATTTGATGTATTATTTACACGGCTATCATTAGAAATTGCTACCGCACCACCTGTTAAGTTCCGTGTTGCATAACCTCCTACAAAGTCACCTAGATTATGAGAGTTTTCTTCCCCAAAATGATCCCAAAAATAAAGAGCTCCATTAAAAATCGTTCCATTAACATTATTTCCACCATCAGCGATACTCATATTATCCAAGATAAACTCTGTGGCGTCAATAGCAGATGGATAGGGATTCCCAATCAACCTATCAACATTTCCTGATGGGTTTTGAGCGGTAACATTTTTATTTAATGCTAAGGTTATAACCCCATTATTTGGGATTCCTTTAAACACATAATTTTGATTGTTTGTAATTGGAGTTGAACCTGAAGTTCCTTTCATCGTAAAACCCTCTCCAGGAAGTAATGCCGAATTTTCATTTATTGATGTCCACGCGGTATAGTCATCATCAGCTCCATAAAAAGTATATAACCAATAGGTACTTATGGTTCTAGGCGTAGTTGGTGTATTAGAATCGGCTGCTGTGTAAGAAGGGTTAAACATAATACTTTGATATGCTGATGATGTTGTTCCATCATTTAAAACTCCGGAAATGGAATGATTTGTGTTTGTATTAGAGATTCCTGTACCTCTTGTTGCCGTATTTCCAGTTATAGGTCCAACAGAAGATGACCAGTAATTATAATTAAAACTATTTGCTGTGCCTTGTTGGTCTCTTTCAATATAACCTCCGCTATCGGCATCTAAAATACTTCCTTCACTTTGTACTAATTGCGATTCGCCAACTAAATCTAAGACACCATCTATTTCTAAATAATGTGATACTGTTAATCCTTGACCTAAATTTGTTTCATCTTGAGGATCTCCTGGTTCAGCAATAGTAATTTTACCAGCAGTCTGTACTAAACCCAATACAGAAACATCTTTATTGCCAGATGTAATATTATGGCTTGTTTGTACAATATTCCAATCAATCATAGTTACACCATCTAAACTTAATGAATTAGGAAGCACTTGATCTGCGTTATTAGTCCAAGTAGTTGCGGTACCCCATTCTCCATCTGCTGCAGATAGGTAAGGTACTGGTATGGTTTGTGCATCTGCAACCGTTTTATCTTTGGCTAAATATTTTAAACGTAAAAAGTTTCTATTATCTGTTAAGCCTTCAACAGTAGAGCCATAAAATGAATTAAAATCGTAATAGGCTTTAAGGGTACTCCAGGGTATGGTAGCAATTTCATTACTTGCACTAGCTTGTGGTAGTACTTTACCGGTAACATAATCCGTTCCTATTATATCAAATCGCTCTACTTCTTGATTCATTAAGTACCTTACTTGATCTTCAGTAAGTTCTTGATCCCAAACATATACCTCATCAATTTCTCCTAAAAATGGATTGATAATAGTATTCTTATCTATAAAAAGGGCACCAAGTGAAAAATGATGAAAGTTAGGTGTAGGTGGATCCACATTTTGTTCCGATTTATCTAAAACCCCATCAACATACAAAAAGATGGTTCCACTACTATACACAAATGTTATTTGATGCCATTTACTATCATTTAATGCCATCGTTGAGGTAAACCTTGGTGTAACAGCATTATCTACCATTACTTCTACATTGTTAGTATTATTCAATCTGAGTTGTAATTTACTTCCTTTAGCCATTATGGTTCTAGTATTTGCACTAGGCACATTTTTAACCCATGCAGAAATTGTAAAGGCGTTAATATTTAAATTAAGAGCAGACTCACCAATTAAATAATCTCCAGAAGCAATACTTACAGAACGCTTACCTACTAATTTGGATGCTTTACCAAAGGTAAAATACAATGTGCCATCAAAATCATACCAAGTTTGAAGATTTCCCGCTCCATCAGATTTTAGCGGAATGACATCAATAATATCTCCATTTGCAAAATTTGCATTGTCTGAGACAATTAAAGCATATTCTTCATCAGCCCCTAAAGTAAAGCTGCTAAATGCTGTCGAAGGAATACTTATAAAAACATCCTCTACATCTCCATTAACATCTTCGGTAGATTCCACTATTTTCCATTTTCGATCGATTCGTGTTAATGTCGTTGTTATTCCTGTAGAGACAGTCACCATATTCGTGTTAACTCCTGAGTAAGCCCCATTATCTGTACCCCAAACCAAGAAGTCTCCATCTTTTTTAAACTCATTAGTGTTTGCACTATTGGTACTAAAGACCTCTCCTAAACTAATGGTAACCTCGTTTAATGTAT
This sequence comes from uncultured Flavobacteriaceae bacterium, assembly GCA_964418645.1. Classification (GTDB taxonomy): domain Bacteria; phylum Bacteroidota; class Bacteroidia; order Flavobacteriales; family Flavobacteriaceae; genus JAADHG01. The sequence goes on along the minus strand of CAYQME010000007.1, from coordinate 820 downwards.
TTAAGGTTTTCGACTGCTTATGATCTAAATCGGAAATGGAATCCCTACCTATACCAGCAATATGATAATTAAATCCTGTGTTTGCAGTGATATCCCAAACTTTTGTGTCAAAAGAATTTATATAATCTTTTTCTGCTTTGCTTGATGCGCCAAGTGTTATACCATATTTAATAGCTAAATAGGATTCTATTTTTTGACGATCTGCATCAGTTACACGTTCTGCAAACGTAAAAATTTCTGCTACTCGACCATTTAAACTCCCTTGTTGGTCGAAATTTCTCCCAATCCAATATTGTGTTCCCAATACCGTAGGAGGTCCGGGTGAACCCACATTTGCAAACGCAATATCATTTACAGTAGCCGTTGTTAAAACAGTTGAGTTGTACAAAATATCTTGTCCTGTTGGAGAAACTGCTGCATTATTCCTAACATTTATAATTCCTGCATTAGCATAAGATGTGCCAATTTCTGCTTCGCCATTATAATTTCCACTGCCTGCAACATCTTGATTATAAGATAAGGCTTCGTTGGTAAACTTGGTAGAATAATCGCCAAAACCAACGCCCGTAATATCATTTGCATTTCCTGTTGCAATACCTCCAAAAATGGTATTTTTTGTGGATGCACTTGTCATTGTGGCATCAGGAATCATTACAATAAATATATCTTGGCTATAAAATCCGTTAGTTATATTATTTAAATACTGCTCGACGGAAGCACCATCGTTTACAAATTTTAAAACGGGATTGAAATTTATATTATCAGCAGCCGTATCTAAATACGTTGGTTGCTTGGCAGCAATTGCCTGTGATGCGTCTTT
>CAYQME010000006.1:0-77296 GCA_964418645.1 uncultured Flavobacteriaceae bacterium | reverse complement strand
GTTTTTAGTTTTAAAGAAAAACCCTCCTAATCCTGTTACTCTTTTTTTCATATTTCAAACTTTGTTTTATTTGAGATTCTTCACTTTCGCTTAGCTCAGTTTAGAATGACAAAAGCTATTTCTTTTTAATATTCATTTCATAAATATCTATCCATTCTTTTGTATTCATTTTGGCTGCTAGTTCTCCTATTAATTTATAAGGAATGTCATCCATATTTTTAAATCTGATACAACTTTTTCCCATATCTAATTTGCGCTTGCAATACATAGAATATTCTGAGACAAACCAATCCAAAAGTTCCTTTTTGGCATAAACTCCCATATGATAAACCGCTATAAAATTTTTTTGAGATGCCAAGTTCATAAAAGGTAGCGGTAATTCTGGAGTACAGTGATAACCGTCTGGATAAACCGAATGCGGCACAACATAACCCAACATTCCATAACTCATAACCTCTTCCATCTCTTTGGGAAGATTACTTAAAATTTCGTTTCTGAGTCTTGATATTGGTTCTTTTCTATCTACAGGGAGCTCTGAGATATATTGCTTAGGAGAAGTTGCTTTTGATTGCATTTTTATGAATTAACAAGTATTCTATAAAGTTAACAAAATCTATCTTTTATTTTATTGACTATTGTTTGTGCTAATTTTTTTTTGCTTTCTACTGTCCAACCTGCGACGTGAGGAGATAGTAATACGTTTTCTGATTGAATTAAATACTGAAAAATTTCTGGCATTTCAGAAGAAAATAAATCTTCAAAGGAAGATTTTTCATATTCTAATACATCCAATCCAGCTCCTAATATTTTTTTGGATTGCAATGCTGCAACAAGATCTGCTGTCAATACACTTTTTCCTCTTGCAGTATTGATTAACCAAAACGGTTTCGCAAATTGATTTATAAACTCATTATCTACCATGTTTATAGTTAATGGTGTTTCAGGAGTATGCAAACTAAGTACATCGGCTTTTTTTTGTAGCTCATTAAGTGATACTTGTACTGCATTAGCATCACCAATATTGTTTAAGATATCATAACATAACACCTCAACATCAAATCCTTTAAGTTTTCTAGCAAAGGCTTTACCCGTATTTCCATAACCCATAAGTCCAACGGTTTTCCCGTCTAGTTCAATACCCCGATTGTCTTCTCTCAGCCATTTGCCTTGTCTTACTTCTTTATCTGCTATATTGAGTTTATTGAATAATGATAATAACATTCCTAAAGCATATTCGCCAACAGCATTTCTGTTACCCTCAGGTGCAGCAATCAAATGTATTCCCTTAGATTTGGCAAAAGCACAATTTATATTTTCTAAACCAGCTCCTACTCTCCCAATAAATTTAAGCTGTTTGGCTTTATTTAAAAATTGTTTATCGATTGTAAATCTACTTCTAATAATAATGCCATCATATTTGTGGATTTTGGTTTCAATATCTTTCTTTGAAGATTTATAATCTTCGTGATTTATAAAACCAAGCTCTTTTAACTGGTTTATTAGCAAAGGGTGGTTTGTATCAAGATGAAGAACTTTCATACTAGATTTTAGGATAATAGGTTTGTGTTTTTTTGTGAATAACATTTCCTGTATGAGCTGTTGTTAATTTCTCAAATAAAAGCACATGAACTTCTTCATTATTCTTGGTTGTTGGATTGTGTTCTACACCTCTAGGTATAACAATAATTTCACCTTCTTTTACCACTTCAGTTCTATCACGAAATTGCATATATAATGTGCCTTTTACTACTTGAAATAGCTCATCTTCATCTTCATGACTATGCCATACAAATTCATCTTTAATTTTAGCTAGAAGTACTTGCATGTTATCCACAATTGCAATCTGATGGGGATGCCAGTTTTTTGAAAATTTAGAAAATTTTTCTTTAATGTTGATTGTATTCATAATGTAAAAATACAAAAGGAATAATATTTAAAACCCTAAAATTAACTTAGCTATTAAAAAGTAAATTAAAATTCCAAATACATCATTACTTGTGGTAATAAAAGGGCCAGTAGCTACTGCAGGATCAATACCCCGTTTTTCTAAAAAAATTGGTATAAAAGTACCTATTAAAGCAGCCATAATGATTACAGCTATAAGTGCGACTCCAATAGTAAGGGAAATTAAATATGCCGTATTAAAGTAGAAGTGACTAATCAACAAGACTACAAATGCAATGGCTATACCATTTAGGAATCCAAGAAATGATTCTTTCAACAATCGTTGCAGTATTTCTCCTTTGATAGTATCATTTGCTAAGCCTTGAACAACTATAGCCGATGATTGAACACCAACATTTCCTGCTGTTGCCTGAATTAAAGGAATAAAAATCAAGAGAATTGGGTAAGTATTAAAAACACTACCAAACCCATTAATAATACTTGCTGCACCAAGCCCACCAAACATACCTATTAACAACCAAGGCAATCGAGCTTTTGTAAGTTTCCATAGGCTATCATCTGCTTCAACATCCTGTGTAATACCTGCAGCTAATTGATAATCTTTTTCGGCTTCTTCTTTAATAACATCAACAATATCATCAATAGTGATTCGTCCTAATAGTTTTTGATTATCATCAACAACTGGAATGGCTTCCAAATCATATTTTTGCATGACTTTAGCAACATCTTCAGCATCATCATTTATATGAACAAAATCGACTTTAGGAATATAGACGCTAGAAATATGAGTTCTTGGGTTGGCAACTAACAAATCTTTTAATGAGAGTCTGCCAATTAGTTTTTCACTATTATCAATGACATATATAGAATGTACTCTGGTTACATTTTCGGCTTGCTTTCGCATTTCCCTGACGCATTGTGTAATTGTCCAATTTTCATTTACACTGACTAACTCTTTTGCCATTAAACCACCAGCAGTATCTTCATCATATGTTAGGAGTTCTTGAATATCTGCTTTATGTTCCTCATCTTCAATGTGAGCAATAACCGTTTCTTGACGTTCTTCAGGTAGTTCTCCAATAATATCGGCTGCATCATCAGTATCTAGCTCTTCAATTTCTTCGGCAATTTCTTTTGCCGATAAATTTTTAAGAATTTTTTCACGATTATCCTCATCAAGTTCTGTAAGAATGTCTGATGTTTTCTCACTATCTAACAGCTTAATAATATAAGTTGCTTGTTCTAGATTTAATTCATCTAAAATTTCAGCAATATCGGCATAGTGGAACTCATGAAATAACTCCAGAATAGCATTATTATTCTTAGAGTCTATTAAATGTTCTACTTTTTCTATAAGTGTTTCACTTATTTGAAATTGTATATTTTCGATGTTTTCTTCCACTAAACCAAAAATAATGAGATGCTCTTCGTTCTACTTAGAATGACAAATTAATTTGTGTCGTTTTCAATTAAAATGGTAAGATTTATAAACTCTTGAACACTTAATTGTTCTGGACGCTTGTCAAAGATAACATTTGCTCTTAAACTATCACTTAAATTGAGTATTTTTAAACTATTTCGAAGTGTTTTTCTACGTTGTTGAAATGCAGTTTTAACAACTTTAAAGAATAATTTCTCGCCACAGGATAGTGTGAAATTCTTTTTTCTTGTTAACCTTAAAATTCCAGAATCTACTTTTGGTTGTGGATTAAACACTTCTGGTGGGACAGTAAATACATACTCTGCGTCATAAAAAGCTTGTACCAAAACAGAAAGTATGCCATACACTTTACTGCCTTCTTTTTTACAAATACGTTGTGCCACTTCCTTTTGAAACATTCCTGAAAATTCAGGAATTTGGTCACGCATCTCTAAGGTTTTAAATACGATTTGTGTTGAAATATTATAGGGAAAATTACCTATTACAGCAAATGAATCGCCTTTAAAAACCTCGTTTAAATTATATTTTAAAAAATCCTTTTCTATAATTCTAGACCCAAGGGTTAAGTAATTGGCTTGTAAATATTCTACCGATTCGGTATCAATTTCTATAACATAGGTTGTTATCTCTTTTTCAAGCAAATACTTGGTTAAAACACCCATTCCTGGTCCAATCTCCAACACATTTTTATAACCCCTTAATGATAATGTATCTGCTATTTTTTTTGCAATACTCTCATCCTTTAAAAAATGTTGTCCTAAATGTTTTTTTGCTTTTACTGACAAAGTGTTAGGTGTTAGGTGTTAGGTGTTAGGTGTTAGGTGTTAGGTTAATGAAACAGAATATTCATCAATAATTTCAAGTTCTGTTCTAAAAGCAAGCATTTTATCAGCAAACTTTGCTAGACCTTCATTTCGTAATTTATTGGCATCAAACTTATAATAATTATCTAAATCTTCACGTGATTTTGCCCTGTATTGCACAGAATATGTTGTTCCTCCTAGCTCTTCATCTACTAAAACCTTAGTTAGTTTTGCGTCTGTGAATTTCCCTGTAGCTAGTACTTGCGGAATGTGCGCTTTAATCCAAATAAGCCACTCATCATGAATACTTTGGTCTACATTTATAGTAACGTTATAAATAATCATTTTTAAAATATTTTTGCAAATAACAGAAGTTCTTTACCATCCTCAAAGGGATTTACCTTTTTTTCAAAGCTAAGACCTAGTTTCTCTAATAATTTAATAGAATTGGTATTTATTGGATTTGTTATTGCTGTAATTTTTTTTAAGTTGAATTTATTTTTAGCCAATTTTATAATTTCCAGAGAAGATTCATAACCATATCCTTTCCCTTCGTAGTCTGGCAAAAAACCAAAACCTATATCTACATCTTCCAACTCTTTACGCTTTATGAGACCAACAACACCTATTATTTTATTTTGCTCCTCTTTTAATAATAGCTTATAAAATCCGAAACCAAATTCTCTGTAGCTTTTTAAAATGCCTTTTTTTAAATGGTCTTCCGCATGCTTTATTGTTTTTACATGTCTGTCTCCAATATATTTTAACCAATGTGGTGTATTCATTAACTCTACAAAGAAAGGCGCATCAGCTATCCTAACTTTTGAGATAATGAGTCTTTGGGTCTTCGCTATTATCATAACTAATTTATAGCATCTCCACGTAATGCTCTGAATTTTTTTCTCGCGTCTACAAAGTAGATGCTATCGGCATAATTAAAGATAATTTGTTCGTAAAGTATTTTTGCTTTTTCTGGTTGCTCTAAATGATTTTCATACAGTTCTGCTAAAGCAAAATACGCATCATCGGCTAGAATATCTTCTTTATAATTTGCAATGATTATAGTATAATTAGACGCCGCTTTTGTGTATTCTTTTTGCTTCTCAAACAATTGTGCTTGTTTAAACAGTGCTTGGTCTACAATAGTCTCTGTTTTATGATTTAGCAATATTTTATCTAATAGTGAAATCGCTTGAGCTGTTTTATTTTGAAAGGCGTATAAATCGGCTTTTGCATATAACTTAAGTGCAGTTTGAGTAGAATCCTCATATTTATTATCAGAAATAAGCAATTTTAAATCCAGCGCATCATTTGCGATAAGTTGTGATGTTGACGCTTTTAAAATTTTAAGTTGCGATTCAGCCCATTTAAAATCGCCTTTATAATAACTTGCTTTGGCTACTCTAAACCGGGCTTCCTGAGAAATTGTACTGTTTTTTAAACTCGTTTGTATTTGAGAATAGTAAATTAATGCTTCGTTAAACTTTTCTTGAAATACCAAAATATCACCCAATTTCAATTTTATCTTTGCTGCTTGAATTCTTGGTAATCTGGTTTTTAAAGCTTCCTTTAGAAAGGTTATTGCTCTGTAAGGATTATTTAAGTAAAAAGCGATAAAATGTCCATAAGATAATTGTAAATTGATGGTTTGTGGGTTACGACCAAATTGAGTAATTAAGCCTTTATATGTTTTGTCAATAGTTATATAATCAGACTTTAATGCATGCTTTGTTTGTAATTCCAGTAAACTTTTATGCGCCTCAATAACCATTTCTATATCAATGGCATTATCTACTAAATACCTTAAAATCTCATTTGCAATTTCTGCCTCATCTTCTTCAACAGTTATTCTTGCTAAATCCATAATGTCTTGCAAGGTTTCCTGCTCTCGTTTATAAATCGCTTTTTCTTGTACAAAAGCTTTTTTATAATCCTTTTGTTGTACAAACAACCAACTTAACAGTTGGTTCCAAAGTATATTTGGTTGCATTTGTATTTTTTTGAGTAGTACTTTCCGTAATAAAATATTGTTTTCGTCTTCTCCATTTTCAGAAATGTATTGGCTAAATACACGCTGCGCTTGATTAATATAGTTCTCGCTTTTTTCAAGAAAGTTTACATAACTACTAAACATTTTCTCTACCTTTCCTTGTTCACCATAAATCCTTGCTAACTGTATATTATAATTAGCATCTGGACGAAGCTGCATCGCTCTTTCATAAACTATTGCTGCATTATCAATTAGCGCATGTTCCTCAAAGCGTCTTGCAACATAAAAAGCATAAATGGGTTCGTCTTCTATTTTTAATATGGCCTTTTTATAGTTTTCTTCAGCTTTTTGCTGTTCTCCTTTAAGTTGATAATTATATCCTAACTCCACATAGAATTGTGGATTCTTGCTGGTATTAGTTTGTTCAATGAGTAATTTTTCAGAAATAACGTAATGCTCTAACTGTTGATGGATTTGTACAATTTTAAACAAGTAATTGACATTTCCTTTTTTTTCTTCGTACAGTTTTTGATAAGATATGAGTGCTTTTTCAAACTCTCCTTTATCAAAATAACCTTTAGCCAACATTTCATTTTGAGAAAATATGGGTAAGCAAAATAAAAAACTACATATGTATAATAAGTACTTCATACAATGTAAATATAATAAATGTGATAGTTAGTTTTGTGAATGTTATAATAAAAAATGCCTGAACCGAAGTTCAGGCATAACCATCCAAAATAAATGTGCTATTAATCATATTTTATAAAATGATTCAATTATCCTGTTGTGGTATTTTATGTGTTTTTAAGGAAAAAATTGTTTCGATTTGGGTTTAATTAATACTCTTAATTTAAAAATACTTGAACTACTAATACAACAAGTGTAATTAATAGCACTATGCGCTTAAAATTTTTCATAACTGTAGGTTAATTAGATTTGGTGACACTAACTTCAACATTTTTATTGAAAAATCAAAGGATTTTGACTAAAAATCGTCAAACGACATGCTTTTTTTGCGTTTTAACGATTGAAATGTTAAAATTTAACACTTTAAAGTAAACGCTAATTATTAATTAATCGATGATTGGAAATCCAGTATAAGGGATAAGCACCTCTGGAATTACAATTCCATCATCTGTTTGATAGTTTTCTAAAATCCCAGCTAAAACTCTTGGCAATGCCAACGAACTACCGTTTAGGGTATGTGCTAACTCGCTCTTACCATTGGCATTTTTAAATCGCAATTTTAAACGGTTTGCCTGAAATGTTTCAAAATTTGATACTGAAGATATCTCTAACCATCTATCTTGCGCTGTTGAAAACACCTCGAAATCATATGTCAATGCCGATGTAAAACCTAAATCACCACCACATAATCTCAGTATTCTATAAGGCAATTCCAATTCTACTAAAATCTGTTTTACATGAACGACCATCCCGTCAAGAGCCTCATACGATTTGCTTGGATGTTCAACACGTAAGATTTCAACTTTATCAAATTGATGCAAACGGTTTAAACCTCTTACATGAGCACCATAACTCCCTGCTTCACGACGAAAACATGGTGTATATGCCGTAATGGCTTTAGGTAATTCGCTTTCTTGTAATAAATCTCCTCTAAATAAATTTGTTGCTGGCACTTCGGCCGTTGGAATAAGGTAAAAATTATCTCCATTGCCATTAACCTGATACATTTGTCCTTCCTTATCTGGCAATTGTCCTGTACCAAATCCTGAGGCTTCATTTACCATATGTGGCACTTGTACTTCTTTATAACCTACAGCTGTATTTTTATCTAAAAAATAATTAATAAGTGCACGTTGCAACTTTGCTCCTTTTCCTTTATATACAGGAAAACCAGCTCCTGTAATTTTATTTCCAAGTTCAAAATCTATAATATCATATTTTTTTGCCAATTCCCAATGTGGTAAGGCATTATCACTTAATACTGGAATATCTCCTTCCCTATAAATTTCTTCGTTTTCCACATCGGTATTACCAGTTGGCACTGATTCGTGAGGCAAATTAGGTATTTTATACAATAAATCTTGTAATGCTTCAACTTTTAAATTTAGCCGCTCAGTAAGTACTTTGCTGTCCTCTTTTAATTGTGACGTTTTCTCCTTTAAGGTATTTGCTTTTTGTGCTTCACCAGATTTAAATAACTGTCCTATCTCTTTAGATAAGGTATTTGATTCAGCCAGAATAGCGTCTAATTGTGTTTGCAATCGTCGTCTATCATCATCAAAAGTGATAACATCAGCAATCATTTGTTTTGCATCAATGTTTCGTTTAGCTAAACGTTTAATTACTAGTTCTTGGTTTTCTCTAATAAAAGGGACTTGTAACATTACTTAAAATTTAAGCGACAAATTTAAGAATTTAATCCTGTTTTGAAGACAAAATCCAGTCACTATGTTTAAAAGCATTCTGTATTACAACAGCTAGATCTACTTTTGGGAAGATTAATTGTTTAAGTTGATCTCATTTACACTAAAACTGCAATCAACATATTCTTCAACATCCTTTGCATTAGCTTTAAAATCTTTTTTAAGTACTGAACGAATTGCCAGTTTGTTTAAATAATAGGCGGCTAATCATAATTATGTTGGATATAATCTAGAGATTTTTTCTTATCAATACATAACTGAGATTTTAAAGACGTTATTGAATTAAATTTCTGCTCATCTCTTAATCGTTCCAAGAGTTGGATTTCAATCTTTTTATTGTAAATATCTTTATCAAAATCGAAAAAATGGACCTCAATAGATTGTTCTTTCCCATTTACTGTTGGATTTGTTCCAATATTCATCATTCCGAAAATAGTTTGACCTTCTATTTCTGATTTTACAATGTAAGATCCATTTTTTGGAATAAGTTTATAGGTTTCAACAATATGTATATTTGCCGTTGGAAAGCCTATTTGTTTACCTAAACTCTTACCTTTCACTACATATCCTGTGAGCATAAAGTGATAGCCTAAAAAGGCATTAGCTTCTTTAATATCTCCGTTTAATAATGCCATTCTAATCTTTGTTGAACTCACTGTTACCTCATCAATATCTTGTGCCGAAATTTCAGTGATTTCAAAATCGTACACTTCGCCAAACTCTCTTAAATCATTAATATTAGCTGTTCGGTTTCTTCCAAAATGATGATCGTAACCAATAATAATGTGCTTTACTTGAAGCTTGTTTGCTAAAATATCTCGAACAAATTCTAATGCTGTTAATCTTGAAAACTCCAAAGTAAACTCTTTAATCACTAAGTTATTAACTCCTAGCTTTTCAAGCAATTTAGATTTCTCATCGATAGTATTAATAAGTTTAATATTGGCATCTTTTTGTATCACCATTCTAGGATGTGGAAAAAAAGTTAATACTACCGCTTGCAAACTCTCGTTTTTAGCAATTTTTACAAGACGTTCAATTATTTTTTGATGACCAATATGTACGCCATCAAAAATACCTATGGTTACAACTGAATTGTTATTGGAGTAAGACTCTAAAGTACTTTTAATTTTCAACAGTTTTGCTTTTATACAAAACTATGGATAATACTATTATAAAAAAAGAGGGATGTAAAACACAACCCTCTTTTTGATAATTTATCATTTTATGATTAGTTCTTAATAAATGGAATAGAGGTTGAAGCACTTTCTTTAATCACTTTTACAAAATATACACCTTTACTTAAAGATGCTACATCAATTTTTAGCTGTGACTGATTACTTATTTCTCTAACAGCAACCAACTGACCTAATATATTGTATATTTTATAACTATCTGGTAAATCGTTTCCTTGATCTAATTTTATGTTTATTATCTCTGATGTTGGATTAGGGTATAAACGAACTCCATTATTAACAAAATAATCATTAACTCCTAACGTAGACGCTGTGGATATATTAGTTACTTCTGAAGTACCATATGCACCACCTGAAACAATAACTGTTGCATTGTCGGTTGTAAGCTGATAAGATCCATTACCAAAACCACAGCAAATTCCATCTCCTTGAGAATCAAATATTGTAAATGTATAACATTCGTTTGGTACGACATTGAAAGCTTGATTAATAACTGTTGTATTTCCATTTGTATATGGTCCTCCACTATATAAAAGCGCATTGCTACTAGCCCTAAATTCCCAAGTAATTTCGCTACCAAAATCATCAGGTGTAAGTGCTAAATTTATTTGACCTGTTGAATCATATGAAGGATCAATACTAAAATTTAAGCTTGTTGCATCATTACAATTTCTTAAATCAGTATTTCCATTAGGGTTTAAGATTAAAACATTAAACACATGACTTCCAGAAGAAGATGACAATGTTGGCAAGTCAATAATCTCTGATTCACCATAATTTAAGGATCCTGACCAATTGTAATTCGTTGAACCACTTCCATCTACATCATAAGTAACAGTGGCTGAAGTTAACGTTACTGTTCCCCAATTGGTAATTCTTAAAGTTGGTGTGAAATTTACTGTGCATTCTATAAGACTAAATTGTTCAATATCTATACTTCCATCATCATTAACCGATGCAAGTGCATTACAAACATTTGATGTAAGCGTTGAGGGTCTATTGGTAGCGCCTGTCATAGTGGCAATGACTCTTGCCTTTTGATCGTTAGTAAATACATTCATACAAACATCTGTACTATAATCCATATAATTTTCTACCATATCAGGAGTTCCTGCTGGAGTTGGGCAAGAATCATTACCTGTATTGCAAATACTACCGTTAGAACTTCCACTTGCAACAGCAGGAGTATCAGCACATAAATCACCTCCACCAGATTCTGCACATCCTCCTTGAAACGTGTGAAACAGTCCTAAATAATGACCTACTTCATGCGTCATAGTTCTTCCTAAATTAAAATCTCCTGTTAATGTAACATTGGGGTCATCGTCACTACCAAAATACCTATAATCAGAAACAACACCATCTGTGTTTGCAGTACCTCCTGGGAATTGCGCATAACCCAGAATACCTGAACCTCCATGAAATGCAACAGCCCACATATTCATATACTTTGAGGCGTCCCAAATGGATAAAGGCTTTAATACATCCATTTGTGCAAGTGCGTCTGGTAAGCTTGTTTCATTAATTCCATTTTGCCCAATATTTACCCGATCTATTCCATTAGTTGGACAACCGTCTGGGGTCTGTTTAGCAAGACAAAATTCTATCTCAACATCAGCACCTACAGGATTTGTATTAAATCCACGGGTTCCAACCATTCTTCTATAATCATCATTAAGTACTTGTATTTGAGATAAGACTTGAGCCTTAGAAATATTAGGACCAACACCTACTGCTTCTCCATTATGTAATACATGTACCACTACAGGAATAGTATATACAACAGCCCCTTGGGCTTTATTAATACTGGTTTTATTAATTTCTATTTGATGTTTAATCAAATCTTCATAGGCTTTGCTTCCCATCATCTTTGGGTTGTTTTTTAAAAGCTCCGCATTATATTCGTCAGAAGCACAACGTATTAAATTTTTATTATTTGTTTTTTGTGAAGTATTCAGATTGTTTTTTTCTTGAGCTAATACCAAAGTGTTCGACAATAACAAATAGGCTAAAAGGATTTTAAAGGTAATTTTTCTTAAGTCCATAATTTCTTGGGTAAAAATTAAATCTATAGCAGTTGTAAATTTACAAAAAAAATTATTTTCCGTTAAAACCGTTCATCGTGTAATTCATTCCAGATAACGCAAAAGACTTGATTATCTCTATACTTTTCGTAAATCTCTCCTTTAATTCTTGAGATTCTTCGCTGTTCCAATCATCTAAAACATAGTCAATTTGCTTCCCTTTTGGGAAATTATCACTTACTCCAAACCTAAATCTATTATACGTTGTAGTATTTAGTTTTTCTTGAATATCCTTTAATCCATTATGACCACCATCACTTCCTTTTTTCTTTAGTCTCAGGCTACCAAATGGAAGATTTATATCATCAGTAATGATTAGCACATTTTCTAACGGTATTTTCTCTTTTTCCATCCAATATTTTACAGCTTTCCCACTTAGATTCATGTAAGTACTTGGCTTTAGAAAAATAAATGTTCTTCCCTTTAATTTATAGATTGCTTTATCGCCTAACTTTCCACTTTCAAAATTAATTTCTTCTTTTAAAGCAAAATAATCTAGTATTTGAAACCCTATATTATGTCTTGTGTTACTATACTTATAGCCTATATTACCTAAACCAACTATTAAAAACTTTTTCATATCCATTTTGCTCTTTAGAGAAAGGGCTGTTTTCCTTTTAAAAATACTTTGAAAAATTTTGTACATTATTTATGTTATAATGTAAAAATAAAAAAAGCATCCTAAAATTTCAGGATGCTGTCTAATTAAATGGTATTTAACTTTATCTATTCTTTAGCAGTCTCAGCTGTTCCTTCGGCTGGTGCTCCTTCAGTTTTAGTTCCTTCAGTAGTAGCTTCTGTTCCTTCAGCTCCTTCTTCACCTTCGATTCCTTCTTCATCTTCATCAACTTCGTCAACAATTGCAAGTCTTGCTGTTTTAATTTGGCAAACTACAATATTATCTTTATGAAGAAAAGTGTAGTTTTCACTTGGTAATTCGCCTACATAAACTTTATCACCTATTTTTAACGGCTCAATATTAACTTCGATAAAATCTGGTAAATTAACGGGAAGCGCTTTAACACGTAATCTTCTGTTATTTCTTCTTAATACACCACCGTTTTTAACACCTCTTGAGTTACCAAGTAAATGAACAGGAATGTTCATGGCAATTTCTTTATCTTCAAATAATTGATAAAAATCTATATGTAAAATTTTATCAGTAACTGGGTGAAATTGAATATCTTGCAATACTGCATTATATGTTTCACCATCTTTTAAGGCAATTACAACTGTATGCGCATTAGGCGTATATACTAGTTTAGAGAATGCCAATTCATTTGCAGAGAAATGTACTGGCTTGTCTCCTCCGTATAATACGCAAGGTACCTGTCCAGCATTACGTAAGGCTTTTGTTGCTTTTTTACCTACGCTTTCTCTTTTAGATCCATTGATTGTAATTGATTTCATTTGTATATTTATTGTTTATTAATTTAATTATTTACATTATAAATTTAGAACTGATAGACTTATTGTAATGTACGTTTAGCATTACATCGGCAAATAACTTTGCACTGCCTAAAACTCTTATTTTATCACATTTTTGCTTTAAAGGAATAGAATCGGTAACTATTAATTCTTCAAGTTTAGACTTTTCAAGTTTTTCGTAAGCATTTCCCGATAAAATTGGGTGTGTACAAATTGCTCTTACACTTAATGCTCCTCTTTCTATCATCAAATCGGCAGCTTTTGCTAAAGTTCCTGCAGTATCAACCATATCGTCTACAAGCACAACATTTTTTCCGGTAACATCTCCAATAAGTTCCATATGTTTAATAACATTTGCTTTTGCGCGTTGCTTATAACATATTACTACATCACTTTGCAGTGCCTTAGAATACGCATAAGCTCTTTTGGAACCTCCCATATCAGGAGAAGCAATTGTTAAGTTTTCAAGATTTAACTTTCTTAAATATGGTAAAAATATTGTTGATGCATATAAATGATCGACTGGTCTTTCAAAAAATCCTTGAATTTGATCAGCATGCAAATCCATTGTAATAATACGTGTTGCACCTGCTGTTTCTAACATTTTAGCAACCAATTTAGCTGCTATAGGAACTCTTGGCTTATCTTTCCTGTCTTGCCTAGCCCATCCAAAATATGGTAAAACCGCTGTTATATGTCTTGCTGAAGCACGTTTTGCCGCATCAATCATTAATAGCATTTCCATTAAATTATCGGAACCTGGATGTGTTGAACCTACAATAAATATTCTAGATCCACGAATTGATTCTTCAAACGAAGGCTGAAATTCACCGTCACTATATTTAGACGTAATTACCTCACCCAAATCAATACCAAAAGATTCAGCTATTTTACCTGCTAGTTCTTTACTCTGAGAGCAAGGAAAAATTTTAGGTTCAGGTCTTGTGTAAGACATTATATATTGCTGTTTAATAGTGTTTTAATTACCCTTTTCCAAAAGGAGGTGCAAATTTAAAAATTTATTTGGACTCCAAAAGCATAAAAGCTACAATTTTAGTAATAAAAACTAAATTATTTTTATAATTTTGCATTCTCTTTTGCTCAAGTGGCGGAATTGGTAGACGCGCTGGATTCAAAATCCAGTTCTTTCGAGAGTGTGGGTTCGATTCCCACCTTGAGTACAGATAAAACCTGTTAATTATAGAATTAACAGGTTTTTACGTTTTTTTAAGTAACATAATAACAACGTTTATTTGTCTAAAAAGGAATGCAATCGTCCTTAATTTAACTATTTACCTGCCAAAATATACTAACTCTTTTGACTGAAATCTATTGAAATATGCTGGCTTTACGCCTCTTTTATAAGTACTATTAGGTCAAAAAACATTAATCTAGTATTCAATTCTGATTCTTGTAGTAATCTGGATAGGGCGGTCAAAGTGAACAGTGTAAACGAAGTACTAAAAGTCGATTCATTTGTGGTTTAAATTTAGTGTTTTTTTCTTAATTTCTTTCTCATAGATTCCCCTTTTATATTTATTCTATGTAGCTGAGTGAACTAGTCTATCTAAAATAGCATCTGCAATAGTTGTTCTCCAATAATTTGATGCCAAGCATCTACAGGTAATTGAGAGGCTATAATGGTAGCTCGTTTACCAGGTCTGTCTTCTATTATTTCCATAAAATAATTTCTATTTATGGAGTCAAGTGCTCTTAATCCAAAGTCATCTAGGATTAATAAATTTTGTTTTACTTCCTCGTCCTGATTTTTGTGTTTTGTGCTCATTCAGAAACTTCAATAGTAAAATAACCTTCATCCATTTCTATCATACCTTCCAAAGTATACCTGTCATCTCATTGTCCTATAGCTTTACGTAATTTATGAACCATTGCCCAAACTGGCTCATATCGTTTTAAACCTAATTGGCGTTGTATTTCTTTAGAGGAAAAACCTTTCTTTGTAGCGGTTAATAAAAACATTGTTTTATACCAGATTAAAAACGATAAGTTGGAACTCTGCATGATTGTTCCACTTCGTAATGATGTACGACTTCTACATTTTTTACATTCATAACTCCATTGACTTTTTATCCAATACTGTTTTGTGTGATTACATCTTCTACAAACTACACCTATTTTGTCTCGTTCTACTTTAAAATGATTTCTGCAAGACTCATCACTATCAAAATTTGAGGTAAAACTAAATATATTTATATCTTTATTTTATCTAAAGATAATCATTAATTATCAATTATTAGTGTTTGCAGATATGCAAAGAAATTATTTAAATTATATACTGAATGTGTTAGTAAGCCCAAATCAGTTCTCAGCTAGGGATAACACGCAATACTGTTGCCAAATACATTGCCTTCTTTCTGCGATACAGGTTGACAAATTATAAAGTCTTAGCTATGACACTAGAGGAGTTACACAGGCTTTTTAAATCAGGACAAAAAAAGAAGAGCTCCCAGTTAATAACCTTAGAGCAGTATTTTCCATATTTTGATAAGGAACCTCGGAAAACAAGAGTTACTAAGCAATTATTATGGGAAGAATATATCTCAAAACACCCAAATGGTTTTAAGCTTTCACAGTTTAGATATTGGTACAGAGAGCGATAGTAAGACGTCCTGAAGTATTTTATTTGATGAACCCTTAAGTAATTTGAATGCGAAATTGCGTGGTAAGATGCGTGTCGAATTGGCTAAATTATATAAAAATTAGATACAACAATGATATATGTAACACACGATCAAGTGGAAAACATGACACTTGGAGAAAGAATAGTTGTGTTGAAAGATGGTGTAGTTATGCAAATTGCACCTCCAATAGAATTGTTTAATGATCCTAAAAATAAATTTGTAGCCGAATTTATTGGGTCTCCCCAAATGAATTTTATTGATGGGAAAATTGAAGTCAATAGGGACAAACTTGTTTTTAAAGACACCAAGGGAAATATTTTTGATTTATCGAAACTGGAATTAAATCATTTAAAAGAGAATGTAGGAAAGGAAATTTATTTAAGAGTTAGATCGGTGAATTTACGTCCAGAGAAAGGAGAATTAGAAAACTTTGTGATATTAAAAGGTGAAGTTATAGCCATAGAACTTTTAGGAAACCAAAAGCATGTCTATGTAGATTATATTGGTATGGAAATTGTCGCAACGCTTATATCTGAAATTGAAGTTATTATTAACTCAAATTTTGAATTGTTTTTAAACTTGAATAAAGTTTTATTTTTTTGATAAAGAAACTGGATTTAGAATATATTAAAAAACAATTTATTTTTATTATAAATTCCAGCCTTTTCTATAATCTCTTTTTACAAATTGATTTGCCGGTTCAAAATTAGTTATTTTCATATTTCCACCATCCCAAAGTAATTTTTTACGACCTGGATATTCGAATCTGTCACCTCGTTTTTCTCTTAAATTATAACTCCTTATGCCTAAATTCCCCATCAATACAGTCTCAGTCAAAGGACCGGCAAAATCGAACGAAGAAGTTAAAGCTTTGTGTTTTTCTTTACCAAATCCATCCTTACAAGCTTCTACCCAAGCCGCTTGGTGGCCATTCTCTGGTAACGTGTTTTCTTCCTCTACGATATTTGCGACTAAAACATCGCCATTATTAAAATAAATTTTAGGATTACGACCGTAAGTGCCACAGGTCATGATTCCTTTTTGTCCAATCATAATAACACCATTGGCACTGTTATCGTCACCAATAGGATGATCAGCAGGGATTAATTCCGGATGAAACGGTCGTAATCCTCCATCTGTCCAAGTCATTGTTAAGGCTAATTGATTTTTAGCAGTTGCTGGAAATTTTAATTGTGTCCTTGATGATGTTGGACAAGAGTCTGGGAAATATTCTGGAACCCAATCTTTTTTAAATATAGATCCA
Organism: uncultured Flavobacteriaceae bacterium; assembly: GCA_964418645.1. Lineage (GTDB taxonomy): Bacteria > Bacteroidota > Bacteroidia > Flavobacteriales > Flavobacteriaceae > JAADHG01. The sequence continues at coordinate 60,150 of CAYQME010000006.1, read as the reverse complement.
ACACTACTTTCTACTTCTGTTGGATAACCAAGACCTAAAACCCTAAATGGAGGATCGATTAAATGACATCCCATATCGCCTAAAGCACCAGTACCAAAATTCCACCAGCCACGCCATTTAAAGGGATGGTATAAAGGATGATAATCTACATATTTAGCAGGCCCAATCCAAGTATCCCAATCTAGTCCATCTAACAACTTTGGTTTATCTGTAGGCGTTGGAATACCTTGAGGCCAAACAGGTCTATTTGTCCAAACGTGAACTTTATGAACAGCACCTATTTTGCCTTCATCAAACCACTTAATCATTTGTTTAACTCCTTTACCCGATGCACCTTGATTTCCCATTTGTGTTACTAAACGATTTTGATTGGCAGTTTTAGTAAGCATTCGAGCTTCAAAAATATTATGAGTTAAAGGTTTTTGAACATATACGTGTTTACCCAAATTCATTGCAGCCATGGCTATAACTGCATGTGTGTGATCGGGCGTTGAAACTGTAATTGCATCTATATCTTTTATCTTATCAAGTAATTTTCTAAAATCTTTAAATTTTATAGCTTTTGGGAATTTATTAAACGCATTTGAAGCCCTAATCCAGTCAACATCACAAATAGCAGCAATATTTGAAGCTCCATTATTCCAAACATTCATTAAATCGCTGTAGCCTTTTCCACCACCACCTATAATGGCAACATTTAATTTATCACTAGGAGCAATAAACCCTTTACCTAAAACATGTCTGGGAATGATACTTATACCAGCAAAAGCTAACGCCGATTTTTTTATAAATGTGCGTCTATTTGTTCCTTTGTTACCCATAACTTTATGATTTTTTATTTAATCAATAGTCTAATTCTAACAATTCAATATTTCGAAATTCAACGGGATGACTTTCACTCTGCAATGAAATATATCCACCCTTAACAGGTTCTCCTTCTTTAAAATTTGTATTATACTCACCACCAAATATAGGTTTAGAGTATGAAATTACTTCTTTGCCATTTATTATATGTTTAATGAGGGAGTCGTGATGAACTTCAACTTCTACATTAATCCATTCTTCACCATAAAAAGTTGGTGACGAAGAAGGTATACAGTGTTCCGTTATTATTTTATGATTCATTGTAATATGCATCCCTGGTGTACATAAATTCCCTGTAGGACGTTCAGTATTTTTATTTAATCCTCCTAGGAGCTGAACTTCAAGGGAGACAGGAAATTCTTGATTCAAATTCATGCTTTCAGGTGACTGCGAATGAATCATAATACCATTGTTTTTTTTTGCCCATTCTTGTGCGCCTTTAGCTTGTTCTCCTATAAATCGATATTGCAATTTTAAAATATAATTAGAAAAATACTCCTTGTAAAAGATATGGCCATATAATGCATCAAAATTATCATAATCATCATAAGATACTTTTAATGTTCCATTATCAACAATAAAAGTATTATGAACATTCTCTCCTAGGGGATAGCCTTTAATTTTTACAATCCAATTATCTAAATTTTCTCCATTAAATAGTTGAATCCATTCTTTTGTAGTTTTGGTTTTTTTTTCTTTACAACTAGTTAATGGTGCTATACATATAAATAAGATCATTATTTTAAACAAATATTTCATCTTAATAAACCTATCTAATTGAAAAAATTATAAAGACCAAGCTTTTCCACCAGTTAATTCGTTTAAGTCACCGCAATAATAAGCAGATGGATAAGGATCATAGGCCAATATTGTTTCACCAACAGTTTCACTTATTTTATAGGCATTAATCGTCATCCATTTCAAGTTGTTTAATAATTCAGAAATAGTCATAGGATCCGTTTCTGGGGTTGGAAGCTGATTCAAAAACATTTGATTATCCAGAAGATTTTTATAGTTCTCTTCAGTTATCTTATTAAGATTTTTATTATAATCGTCTTTAATTAATGTTACCAATTTATCAAAGGCCCCTTTTATTCTATCTTGATCTTTAATGCCCATTACTTCATTTATATAAGTATCCATAAACTGTGGCACATTAACTTCTGTTGCCGAAGGAATATCAGTTTTAGGCAAAAATACATCAACAATATTTTTTAAAATAATTCCTTGTTCTTCAGAAAAAAATTGAGGAACCCATTTATCAGAATCACTGGTACAACTTTGTAATAAACTAACAATTGATGGTGATGCTAAAATGAATCCAGTTGTAAGGCCAATCTTTTTTAATACTTCTCTTCTTTTCATGATGTAATATTTAAGATTTCGATTTGTTTAATTCTTTCGCAGCGTGATTAGCTGCTCTTGCAGTAAATGCCATATAACCCAAAGATGGATTATGACAAGCAGAAGACGTCATAAAAGCACCATCTGTAACATAAACATTTTTACAAGCATGTATTTGATTGTGACCATTTAAAACAGAAGTTTTAGGATCTCTTCCCATTCTGGCTGTTCCCATTTCATGAATGCCTAATCCCATAGCTCTACCATTAATCCTATCGTATCCTTGAATATCTTTAATTCCTGCAGATTCTAACATTTTAATTGCCTGTTCTTTCATGTCTTTACGCATCGCTAATTCATTTTCACCAAAATCAGCATCAAAAGTAATGGTTGGTAAACCCCACTCATCTTTTTTGTCATAATCGAGATACATTCTGTTGCTATGATCTGGAAGAGTTTCCCCAAAAGCTAATAAATTAACACGCCATTGACCAGGTTTTAGGATCTCTTCTTTTAATTCCGGACCATATTTAAGTTCGGCAACTAATTCTGAAGTACTGCCTCTTCCTGCACCACCTTGATAACCATAACCTCTCAAAAAGTCTTTTTGGTCAGTATTTTCTCCTAAGTTTCTAAATCTTGGTATATAAACACCATTAGCTCTTCGTCCTTTAGTATATTTATCATCGAATCCTTCAGCGGTACCAATGGCACCAACTTGAAAGTGGTGGTCCATAATGTTGTGCCCAAGTTCTCCACTATCATTGCCTAATCCATTCGGGAATCTTTCTGATTTGGATTGCAATAAAATGGACGCAGATGCCATGGCTGAAGCGCATAAGAAAATTACTTTGGCTTTATATTCAAAAACCTCTTTCGATTCAGTATCAATTACTTTTACGCCAGTAGCCTTGCCCAGTTTTTCATCATATATAACCTGATGAACGATAGAATTAGGTCTTAAGGTCATATTTCCTGTTGCTTCTGCTGTTGGTAATGTAGATGAGTTACTACTAAAATACGCTCCGAATGGACAACCTCGCATACATCTATCTCTATATTGGCATGCAGTTCTGCCCATTCCTTGTTTAGTTCCTTCTGTTATATGTGCTGTTCGTCCGATGGTAAGTACTCTATCCTCAAAATTTTCTGAAATAGAATTTTTTAGGTGCTCTTCTACACAATTAAGATTCATTGGTTTCAAAAACTTTCCGTCAGGTAATTGTGGTAATCCCAGATTCTCTCCACTTACACCAATAAACTCTTCCACATGGTCGTACCAAGGAGCAATATCTTTATAACGTACTGGCCAGTCAACGGCAATACCTTCTTTTTTATTGGCCTCGAAATCAATATCACTTAACCGATAACTTTGTCTGCCCCATGTTAAAGAGCGTCCACCCACGTGGTAACCTCTAATCCAATCGAAGCGACGATCTTCATTATAGGGGTGTTTTAAATCATCTACAAAAAAATGTTGATGTGCTTCTGCTGTAACATAACCTGTACGATGCTGTTTTGGTTTATGTTCTCTAGTTTCTCTTGAAGTAACTCCTCCATTTGGTAAATCCCAAGGATCAAGAGTCGCGGTAGGATACTCTCCGTGTTTAACCATTCTTCCTCGCTCAAGAACAAGAGTTTTTAATCCGTTTTCGCAAAGTTCTTTAGCTGCCCATCCACCAGAGATTCCAGTCCCTACAACAATAGCATCGTATTCTTTTTCGATAGAATTTAAATTATTAGAACTCATTATTATTTTTGTTTTGATAAAAATTATAAGATGAATAAATGTACAGAATAATTATACATTTCTCGCCAAATTAATTAATTTGCATTGCATTAATGTTCAATTTATTTCAGTGAAGATAAATATACAAAAAATTACACCCTTTGAAGCAGGCGGAATTGTCTATCACGCCGATACTTGTTTACCTTTAGTCGATGCTGTAAAAAGAAAGAAATTAAAGTTTAAAGCTCTGGCAAGATACACCTATCCTGGAGATCGTTTAACAGATGATACTATTGGGCTAAATAGCGTAGGATACTGGGATGCTAATGAGCAACAAGACTGGGGTTTAGATTGGCATAGAAATGAAGGTATTGAAATTCATTTTTTAGAATCGGGTTCTATGCCATATTCGCAAGAAAATGCAGAGATGGAATTATTTCCAAATTGTTTAACCATTACACGACCTTGGGAAGCCCATAAAGTTGGTAATCCAAATATTGGGATAGGTAAATTTTATTGGGTAATTTTAGATTTAAATGTGAGACGGCCACACCAAAATTGGGTGTGGCCAGATTGGATTATTTTAGCTTCAAAAGATCTGGATAGGCTTACAACTATATTAAGGCAAAACGAAAAAGTACTTTGGAAAGCAGATAAGCGCATTCGTGACTGTTTTCAACGTATTGGGAAAGCTGTAGATTCTGATAATAACGGGAGTAATTCTTCTAATATTAGATTGCTAGTTAATTATCTTTTAATCTTATTACTGGATTTATTAAATGAAGAAAAGGTAGAACTTAATGAACAACTTACAGATAGTTCTCGCAGTGTTAAATTATTTTTAAAGGAATTAGAAAAAAATATTTCTGAGGCATGGACTATAGAAAAAATGGCGCAATCTGCAGGAGTTGGTTTAACGCGATTTACCCATCATTGCAAACGATTAACTAATCTCACACCTATGCGCTATTTAATGATGAAAAGGTTAGAATTATCGAAAACCATATTAAAAGATAATGAACATTTAAGTGTTGCTGAAGTGGCTTTTAGTTGTGGCTTCTCTACAAGCCAATATTTTTCTACGGTATTTAAAAAACATGAAAAATGTACACCTCTAGAGTATAGACAAAAGAATATGGTGTTTTCATAACCGGATAAATTATGTTACTAATATTTTAATTTCTTTTTATGTTCAAATTTTTTCAGTGAATAAAAATAAACAAGATTCGATTTTTGTTTATTTATTTTCACAATATAATTCATATCAAATCTTAATAAGATGAAACACAATTATTTAGTAAGTAAATCTGTGATTTTAGTAGTAATGTTTTCTATAATAGGGTTTTCATCTTGTAAATCTAATGAAGAGAAAAAAGAAAAAATGGCAGAACAGGAAGAATCAGTTCAAAAAGAGGCGCCATTTTTCAAGTTGTCTTTAGCACAATGGTCCATTCATAAAGCCATTAAAAATGGGAATATAAGTCCCTTAGACTTTGCTCAAAAAGCAAAGGAATACGGTTTTGATGCTGTTGAATATGTAAGTCAATTATATACCAATGAATTGAAAAAGGATTCTAATCCAATAATTGCCATGCAAAATCTATTGGATACTTTGAAAATGAAAAGTGAAAAATATGGTGTAAAAAATATCAATATTATGATTGATAATGAAGGTAACTTAGCAGCAGCAGATGAGACGGAAAGAAATCTGGCTGTAGAACATCATAAAAAATGGATTGATGCCGGAGTGTTTTTGGGCTGTTATACTGTACGTGTAAATTTAAAAGGAAGTGATGATGTGGATATTTGGTCTAAAAAGTCAATTATGAGTTTAAAACAATTGGCAGAATACGCTAAACCAAAAAATATAAATGTAATTGTTGAAAATCATGGCGGCTTTTCTTCTAATGGTCTTTTACTTACTAATGTAATTAAAAATGTGAATATGGATAATTGTGGCACCTTGCCTGATTTTGGTAATTTTTGCCAAACAAAGGATTATGGATCTATAAATGATGTAAATTGTACTAAGGCATACGATATTTACAAAGGAGTACAAGAAATGATACCATTTGCGAAGGCTGTAAGTGCTAAAAGTTACGATTTTGATAAGGACGGAAATCAACCTAAAATTAATTATGTAAAAATGCTACAAATTGTAAAAGATGCTAGTTATACGGGTTATATAGGTGTTGAATATGAAGGAAATAATTTAAGCGAAAAAGAAGGAATTATGGCTACCAAAAACTTGTTATTTAAGGCATCCCAACAATTAAACTAACTAACAAATGAAAACTAAAACAAAACTTCAATTGTCGTTAATGATGTTTCTCGAATTTTTTATTTGGGGTGGTTGGTTTGTTACATTAGGCACTTTTTTGGGTAGCAATTTAAATGCGAGTGGAGCCGAAACTGGGATGGCTTTTTCAACGCAATCCTGGGGAGCAATTATTGCCCCTTTCATCATTGGATTAATTGCTGACCGATATTTTAATGCTGAAAAGATTTTAGGCGTATTGCATCTTATAGGAGCCATCTTAATGTATCAAATGTCTCAGGTGTCAGACTTTAATGTATTTTACCCTTATGTTTTAGGTTATATGATTGCCTATATGCCAACTTTGGCTTTAGTGAATTCTGTATCGTTTAATCAAATGAAAGATCCAGCAAAAGAGTTTTCATTTATTCGTGTCTGGGGAACTATTGGATGGATTGTCGCAGGTTTAGGAATTAGTTATCTATTCCATTGGGATTCGGTTGAAGGAATAGAAAAAGGATTTCTGCAAAACACCTTTTTAATGACCGCTATTGCTTCTGCAATATTAGGATTATTTAGTTTTACACTCCCCAAAACGCCTCCTAAAGTCAGTAAAGATGAAAAAGTAAAAATTTCAGATATATTAGGACTGGAAGCCCTTAAATTGCTTTCTAATAAAAACTTCTTGATTTTCTTTATTTCATCTATTTTAATTTGTATTCCCTTGGCATTTTATTATCAAAATGCAAATCCGTTTCTTACTGAGATTGGGGTCGTGAATCCCACGGGGAAAATGACGATTGGTCAAATTTCAGAGGTATTGTTCATGCTTTTATTACCATTGTTCTTTAAAAAATTTGGATTTAAAAAAACCTTGTTAGCTGGAATGTTGGCCTGGGCAGTAAGATATTTGTTGTTTGCTTATGGAAATTCTGGTGAGCTTACCTTTATGTTATTAATAGGAATTGCATTGCATGGCGTTTGTTATGATTTTTTCTTTGTTTCTGGTCAAATATATACAGATTCAAAAGCAGGAGAGAAAATTAAAAGCGCAGCACAAGGATTAATTACCTTAGCTACTTATGGAGTTGGGATGTTGATTGGATTTTGGGTAGCTGGAAAAACTTCAGACATGTATTTAAATGCTGAAGGCATACATAATTGGGAAAACATTTGGCTCTATCCGGCTGGTTTTGCAGCATTAGTGTTTATACTATTTGCGGTTTTTTTCAAAAATGAAAAAGTAGAATATATAGACGCTTAATGTGAAATACAGTTATATATGAGTACAAAAATTAGATTAGGTGTATTAGGTGGTGGCGGTGATTCGCTAATCGGCGTTTTACATAGAGTAGCTTCATCAATGTATGATCAATTTCAAATTGTTGGAGGAGTTTTCAATCCCATTTGGGAAGAAAATATTGGGTTTGTAGAAAAGATTGGGTTACCAACAAATAGAGTTTATATCGATTTCGACACTTTGGTTGAAGAAGAGTTAAAGCTTCCTGAAGAAGAACGTATGCAGGTAGTGTCTATTCTTACGCCTAACTTTCTTCACTTCCCTATGGCAAAAAAACTATTGGAAAATGGTTTTAACGTCATATGCGAAAAGCCAATGACAACAAGTTTTAAAGAGGCTAAAATATTAAAACGCACGCTTCAAAAATCAAATGCAATTTTTGCTGTTACTTATACTTATACAGGATATCCTATGATTCGTCAAATGCGGGAAATGATTGCTAATGGGGATATTGGAAAAGTTCAAAAAATAGACATACAGTATTATCAAGGATGGATAAATCCGATTATTCACGATGAAGAGAAACGTGCCAATACCTGGCGATTAGACCCTGAAAAGGGAGGAATAAGTTGTTGTATTGGTGATATTGGAACACATGCTTTTGATATGATTGAATATGTTTCGCAGCTCAAGGTCGAACAAGTATTGGCTGATTTAAATTATGTTTATAGTGATAACAAAATGGATGTGGATGGGACAGTATTGCTACGTTGCACTAACAATGTAAAAGGTTTAATTAGAACAAGTCAAATTGCAACAGGTGAAGAAAATAATTTTTCAGTACAAATTTATGGAGATAAAGCTGGATTAAAATGGAAACAAGAGAATCCTAATTACTTATATCTTTTAGAAGATGGTGAGCCGTTAAGAGTTTTAAAACCAGGACATCTTTATAATAGCAACCTATCATTAGATGGAACAAAATTGCCCCCAGGACATCCAGAAGGCATTTTTGATTCTATGGGAAACATATACAAAGGAGTGGCGAAAGCTATTAAAAAAGAACACTATAATCATGGAGAATTTCCTGTAATGACAGATGGTGTAAGAGGAATGAACTTTATAGAACGTGTAGTAGAATCACATCAAAGTGGCAACGTTTGGATTAAGATTGATAACTAAAGAGCAATATTTTGTGAAAACAATTAAAGGACCAGCTGTTTTTTTAGCCCAATTTATGGATGATAAAGCTCCGTTTAATTCCCTTGACGGATTGTGTAAATGGGCAAGCGATTTGGGCTATAAAGGCATTCAAATTCCGACGAATGAAACACAGCTCATCGATTTAGATAAAGCCGCTTCTAGTAAAACGTATTGTGATGAACTCAAAGGGAAAATAAATTCCTATGGTTTAGAAATTACGGAATTGTCAACACATTTGCAAGGACAATTGGTGGCTGTTCATCCAGCTTATGATGTAATGTTTGATAATTTTGCACCTAAGAATGTAAAAAACAATCCAAAAGCCAGAACAGAATGGGCCATTCAGCAAGTTAAAAATGCGGCTATAGCTAGTAAGAATTTAGGTTTAAAAGCCCACGCTACTTTTTCTGGCGCATTGCTTTGGCCAACTTGGCATCCTTGGCCACAAAGACCAAAAGGATTGGTAGAAATGGGTTTTAATGAACTCGCCAAGCGCTGGGTGCCCATTTTAAATGTATTTGATGAAAATGGTGTAGATGTGTGTTATGAAATTCATCCTGGAGAAGATTTGCATGATGGTGACACATTTGAACGTTTTTTAAAAGCCACAAATAATCATAAACGTGTCAATCTTTTATATGATCCGTCACATTTTGTATTGCAACAATTAGATTATATTGAATATATAGATTTTTACCACGAGTTTATAAAAGCCTTTCATGTAAAAGATTCAGAATTTAATCCAACAGGAAAAAAAGGAGCTTTTGGTGGTTATAACGATTGGATTGATCGCGCTGGACGTTACCGTTCTTTAGGTGATGGCCAAATAGATTTTAAATCTATTTTTTCGAAATTAACGCAATATGGTTGTGATGTTTGGGCGGTTATGGAGTGGGAATGTTGTATAAAATCACCTGAACAAGGTGCTAAAGAAGGCGCTGTTTTTATCAAAAATCATATTATAGAAGCAACACAAAAAGTTTTTGATGATTTTGCAGGAGCATATATAGATAAAGCGCATCTTAAAAAAATATTAGGTTTATAATACAAAAACAAATTAACAAATCTTAATCTAATTATGAATATTCAAGAATCTTCCGAAAAATTTGATGTTATAATTGTGGGTTCTGGTGCAGGAGGAGGAATGGCTACAAAAATACTTTCCGAAGCTGGTTTAAATATTGCTGTGATTGAAGCTGGTCCATTTTATGATCCTGCTAATCTAGAGCAAAGTACACAATTAAAATGGCCTTGGGAGTCGCCTCGTCGAGGAGCTAGCCATGAAGGTAGACCATTTGGTGATTTTGATGCCGCTTATGGTGGTTGGGATATTAAAGGGGAGCCTTATACTAGAAAAAATGGAACAAAATTCGACTGGTTTCGTTCAAGGATGTTAGGTGGAAGAACTAATCATTGGGGTAGGATTTCTTTAAGATTTGGTCCGCTAGATTTTAAAAGAAAAAGTATTGATGGTTTGGGTGAAGATTGGCCAATTTCTTATGAAGATGTCAAACCGTATTATGATAAAGTTGATAAATTAATTGGGGTTTTTGGCAGTAATGAAAATTTGCCCAACGACCCAGATGGGTTTTTTCTACCCGCACCAAAACCAAGACTACATGAATTGTATTATATTAAAGGAGCTAAAAAGGCAAACGTCCCAGTTTATCCATCACGTTTATCCATTTTAACCAAACGCATTAATAACGAACGAGGTGTTTGTTTTTACTGTTCACAATGTAATAGGTCTTGCAGTATTTATGCTGACTTTTCATCGGGTTCTTGCCTTATTTTTCCAGCGCAAAAATTGGGTGGTCAAATAAAATTGTTTACAGATTCAATGGTTAGAGAAGTTGTTACAGATGCTTCAGGAAAAGCTACAGGAGTTATTTTTATCAATAAAAAAGATAGAAAAGAATATAAGTTAAATGCAAAAGTTATTGTCATGGCTGCTTCTGCATGCAGTAGTGCTAGAATACTTTTAAATTCAAAAAGTAAAGTTCATCCTGACGGTTTGGGAAACAGTAGTGGGGTTGTTGGTAAATATTTACACGATTCTACTGGCGCCAGTAGAATGGCTTTTGTTCCAGATTTAATGAATCGCAAAACCTATAATGAAGATGGTGTAGGTGGTTTGCACGTTTACACACCTTGGTGGGGAAATAATAAAAAATTAGATTTTCCTCGTGGTTATCACATTGAGATTTGGGGCGGTATGGGAATGCCTTCTTATGGTTTTGGGTTTAATCCAAACGTATTGAACAAATATATAGGAGGTGAAGTTGGCGGTTATGGCAATCAGTTAAGAGATGATGTCAAAAGATTTTATGGTTCCATAATTGGATTATCTGGTAGAGGTGAAAGTATTTCCATGGAAAACAATTATTGCGAATTAGATCCTGATATGGTTGATGAATGGGGAATCCCTGTTTTAAGATTCAATTACGAATGGAGTAAACACGAAAAATATCAAGCCAAACATATGATTAATACTTTCGATGAAATTTTAGAGGGTATTGGCGGAAAAATGTTAGGAGACAAACCTGGAGCTGATCAAAATTATGGACTGAATGTGCCAGGTAGAATAATTCATGAGGTCGGTACAACAAGAATGGGTAACGATCCCGCAAAATCGGTTACCAATAAACATCAACAATTACACGATGTTAAAAATGTGTTTATTGTGGATGGAGGTCCATTTGTTTCTCAAGCAGATAAAAATCCAACTTGGACTATCTTAGCATTATCATGGCGCACCTGCGATTATATTATAAAAGAATTAAAAAGTCAAAATTTGTAGGTTATGAACAGAAGAGACACAATTAAATCGATATTACTGGGTTCTGTGGCTACTGGACTCGTTTTAAATGGTTGTTCCCCAAAAGCTTCAAAAGAGGCCTTGCCAGAGATTGAAAAGCCGCTTTTATACGGTAGAACACCCTTGGAAAAGTTGAGAGATGAACAACTTTTTAAAGAAATATTCTTTAATGATGAGGAACTTTCAACTATTGCTGATTTATGTGATATTATATTACCAAAGAATGAGAAATACGGTTCAGCAACAGATGCTGGTGTTAAAGAATTTATGGATTTTATCGTAAAAGATATGATCAAACATCAAACGCCTATTAGAGGAGGATTAATGTGGCTAAACAATTATAGTCGTAAATTATATCAGAATGATTTTACGAAGTGTAACTCAAAACAGCAACTCAATATTTGTGATCAAATAGCTTACCCTGGTAAAACAATACCTGAATTAAAACAAGGTGAAAGTTTTTTTACTAGAATGCGTAATTTAACCATAACGAGCTATTTTACTTCCAAAATGGGCATAAAAGATTTAGGCTATAAAGGAAATAGTCCAAATGTTTGGGATGGTGTGCCTCAAGAGGTGCTCGATAAACATGGTCTCAAATATGACGAAAAATGGTTAGCTAAATGTGTTGACCAGGATAAAAGAGATGTGGTTGCAGAATGGGATGATAAAGGAAAATTAATAAGTTAATAAATATAAATTATGAAAAAATTAGCGATTGTTTTTTTTGCTTTAATAACACTAACAACTTGTAAAGAAAAAACTGTAGTATCAGAAACGAAAACTCCTAAAACTGTTCAAAAGGACACCTCTTGGATTGTATTATTTGATGGTTCATCATATAACAATTGGCGTGGTTATTTATCAGATGAAATGTATCCTGAATGGACAATTAAAGATGATGCAATGATGTTTACGCCTGGAAAAGAGGGTGGCAAAAATATTATTACAAAAAATAATTATACCAACTTTGTGTTTTCATTAGAATGGAAAATATCTGAAGGTGGTAATAGCGGAATCTTCTGGGGAGTTTTTGAAGACAAAAAATTTACAGAAGCATACCAAACAGGACCTGAAATACAAGTTTTAGATAATGAGCGCCATCCTGATGCAAAAGCAAACCCAAAATATCATCAGGCAGGAGCATTATATGATATGGCACAACCAGTTCATGATGTATGTAAACCTGCTGGCAAATGGAATTCAGTGCTTTTAAAAATAAATCATAATACAAATAAAGGCAGTGTTACGTTAAATGGCACTTTAATTGTTGAGTTTCCAGTTGAGGGAAAAGAATGGGATGAGATGGTAGCAAATTCCAAATTTAAGGATTGGGAAGGATTTGGAAAATATCATAAAGGCCATATTGGGTTACAAGACCATGGCAATAAAGTATGGTATAGAAATATAAAAATAAAAGAGTTGTAATTAAACTAATAGAGAAAATTATAGAAATATTTGGTTTAGAGAATTGAATTAAAATAGTTGCTCAATTTATACTTCTTTGATTTTTTGTGAGATTATATTTTGGACTCAAAAAATCAACTAAGTTCATAAATAATTTTATTGAGTTATTAACAAAAATTCTGTATTTTACTAAATGTAAATATAAGAGATATAGATAGATTTAAAGGACAAAATATGCTAAACTTTGTAAAAGAATTGCCAGATGATACTTCTTGCAAGGCATATTTAGCAAAGATAAAGTGGCAAGATGGGTTTAAATGTATAAAATGTGGTAGTAATAAAGGCTGTTTAAAGAAAGGTTTTAAATACCAATGTTATGGTTGTCAACATGTAGAAAGTTCAACAGCAAACACCTTGATTCATAAAGTTAAGTTTGGTTTACAAAAAGCTTTTTGTATTGTTTTTGAAATGAGTACAAGTAGCAAAAGCCTATCAAGTGTTCAAGTGGGAAAACGTTATGGGATAAGCCAAACAGCCTCATGGTTTTTTATGCAAAAAGTACATAAATCCATGGAGAGCAGTAAAAAATATCCTTTATCAAAACTAGTACACGTTGATGAATTTACCGTTGGATGAAAAGAACAAGGTAAACAAAGGCGAAGCTATGATGTTAAAAATAAAAAAGCAGTCATAGCAGTGGAACTAACTAATAAACACAAAGTTAAACGTGTATATGTAAAAGCAATAGATGATTACTCTTGTAAATCATTAACACCAATATTTGAAGAACATATTGATGTTTCTGCTAAAATATTTACTGACAAATGGAGAGGGTATGAGCCTTTAAAAATCAAATATGATATCACTCAAATTAAAAGTAACAATGACAAGAATTTTAAAACATTACATATTATTATTCATCAAATAAAATCTTGGTTAAGAACCATGCCAAGTCATGTTAGTAAAAAACATATTCAAAAGTATTTTGACGAGTTCTGTTTTAGAATTAATCGCTCTCAAACAAAAGAATATATTTTCAATAACACCATTCAGAAAATGGTAAAAGGTAAACCATTATTCCATAAACAAATAATACAGTAGCTAAATTAATAACTCAAATTATTAATATAACTAGTATCACTATTGAACTCATAATTACCTTCTTCATTACCTAACAAAAGATATCCTTTAGAAGCGTCATAACGAATGGTTTCTACTTCGGTATCATATATGCCAACTCCAAATATATCTAAATAACCATCATTATTAATATCATAAATTTCTACACCTAAAGTTGGTCCAAATTGAGCATGATTTGGTAATGTTTCAATAGTAAATTATCCTTCCCCATTATTCTTTAAAATAATCGATTCAAAATTATATGCTTTATAATGCGTAGCATTAGCAAGCTTTTCTGATCCATAAATTTCAAATAAAGTCGAAGAAGCAAAGGCTTTATATGTTTTTACCTTGTCGTTTAAAAAAGGTGTTTGTTCAAAAGAGTATTGTTTACCTCTTACTGGAATTAAATCACCCGTTTCAGAAACTTTACTTAAAGCAGTATCAAAAGACGAGTTTTCATCAAAATTACCAGCATAAATATGCAAAGGCTTTTCTTTAGTAGGATGAAACTTGATGTTGGTTCCCCAATTTCCTATGATATAATCCATATTTCCATCACTGTCTAAATCCACTTCAGAAATACTTTGGTACCATCCATCTCTATTTTTTAAAACAGCCATTTCTTTTTTAATGAATTTTTTATCCTGATTTTCAAATATTGTAATTGATATCCATTCTCCAACAACAATTAAATCTTTATCGCCATCATAATCTGAAAAAATAGCATCGTTTACCATGTGCAATTCAGTAACTTCAGGAATTACCTTATAGGTAACATCAATGAATTTTCCATTTCGATTTTCTAACAAATACGAGGTGTCTGATAATGGATAATTTCCATTTTTTACGCGACTTCCAATAAAAACATCTTTATCACCATCGTTATCATAATCAGCTATTGCAATTCCTTTTGTATTAGTAAGCATAATAAGAAGATTGTTCCCTTTTTTAAAGTTACCATTACCATCATTTATATAAAGTCTATCTTGTTAATAAAGGACTATTATTTTTTACTTCATATCATCCAGAAGTTACATAAAGTTCTAGATTATTATCATTGTCTGCATAAAAAAACTTAGCATCAGTATCCTCATATTTCCTTTCAATATCAAATAATTTTTGATTTGATTCTATAAAAGTTCCATCCTCTTTTTGAATGTATAATGAGGCTTTTGCATCTTTTGCATTTCCAACAAAAAAGTCAACTAAACCATCATTATTAACATCTCCAACAACTAAAGGGTTACTGAATTCAGATTGTTTTTGTGGTAATAATAATTGTAAATCAAAATCATTAAAAATATTTTCTTTTTGAATAAAATTTATACCAATATCTTTTGGATTTATATTAACAAATAAAGCGTTGCCTTTAGCTTTGTCATCCAATTTATCTTGGACATTTTTATAATCTATTACAATAAAGCTATTAATCTTATTCTGTGTAATGATTTGTTCTTTACCGTTTTGCCAAACAACTTTTACACTATCTATTTCGGTTTCTGCACCTAGTCCAAAGTATAATTTTTTGGTGGCCGAAATTATATATAAAAGAGCTGGAACCAACGAAGAATTACATCAAATTCTAGAGCTTCAACGCATTAATGCTACGTCCGTGCTTTCGAAAGAAGAAAAAGTAAAAGAAGGGTTTGTAACCGCGCATCACAACGTCGAAATTTTAAATGCCATGAACGATAATTGCCCCCATATTATAGCAAAAAATAATCAAAAAATTATAGGCTATGCCTTATGTATGCTTAAAGAATTTAAAGAAAAAAGAACATTGTTAAATCAGCCTGGAAGTATCCGTGTACTTGCAAAAGGCATGAACAAAGATGGTAAAAAAGACTTAATAGCGTTAACGTCTCAAGGTGATGAAACCATCTCGATTTTATATCAAGAAGATAGCTTAACTTTTCGTTCAGAAAAGGTTATCCGCTTTAGCCCTATTTATGGAATAAGCTGGTTTGAACTTATTGATTATGACAGCGATGGTGATGATGACATTATTTTAAGCTCATTTACCTATGTTTTTACACCTATTCCTGATGACCTTTCTAAACTCTGGAAAGAGAAAAATGCAGATATTACGGTATTGGAGAATAATCTAATCAAATAAAAAACAGCAAGTTTTGTAAAACAATCCGATTCTTTTTAATCTCACTTATTTAACTCTTTTTTCGAGTTCTTTTCGGTTAATTAATAATTGGCGTCCAATGGGTTTGTCATTTCTAAAAGTTTGTGTACGAAGGCTCAAATCGCCATTTGGCACTTCAAATGGTCCTGAATATTTTAAACCAAATTTTATGGGATAGGTGTTATCTATTGTATAATAAATAATAGTATTTGGCGCATTATTTTCTAATTTACACATCAATTTACCTTTTTCTTTATACACGCTTACAATTGGATCTAGCACCGCTTTTGAAATATTTGTATTCGTTGCTTCAAATCTAGAAAAATGATTTTCTGTTCGCTTGATAAAGGAATCCCAATTTTTATTTTCTTTAGGACTCCAAAGAGATTCAGAAATAGCAAATGCTCTTGGATACGTCATATAAAAAGCAAAGGGTAAAGTTGGAACAACTTCGGTCCAGAGATTTCCTTGTCCACCTAAAATGTATTTTGGGTTTACTCCTTTTGGTATGGGCTCAAATGTGTAACTTTTTTCAAGGCTTAAATCATCATATATTACATTTTCAACAGAATGATCTCCTTGAGAGTAGTCTAAATAAGCGAATGTAGTAGGAGACATCACAACTTCATGCCCCATTTTTGCAGCCTCTATACCACCTTTCATCCCTCTCCAACTCATTACTGCTGCACCATCTGCCAAGCCTCCTTCCAATATTTCGTCCCAACCAATTAATTTTTTGCCCTTACTGCTAATTATTTTTTCAACTCTTTTTACAAAATAACTTTGAAGTTCATGGCTGTTTTTTATTTTGTTCTTTTTCATAAAATTTTGCACCTCCTCATTTTCATCCCAATATCCATGATAAGCTTCATCTCCTCCCATATGAATATAGGCTCCAGGAAATAATTGTGCTACTTCCGTAAAAACTTTATCAATAAAATCATATACTTTTTCATCGATTGGATTTAAAGTGTTTTCAATGAGCATTTTGAACTTCCCATTATCGTACCACTTCGAAAACTTGCTGCCCGGTGCCACATACTTTGACTCTTTTTTCACGGAGAGTTCTGGGTAAGCCGCTAATGCTGCCATACTATGTCCTGGCATGTCTATTTCTGGGACTATGGTAATATTTCTTTCACTAGCATAATTAACAATGTCTTTGATTTGTTCCTGTGTATAATAACCACCATAAGTGGCTTTTTCATTAGGTTTAGGTTCTACTCTGTTTTTACCAAAACGACCATATCTTTCAACTCGCCAAGCCCCAGCTTCTGTGAGCTTTGGTAAGGATTTTATTTCAATACGCCATCCTTGGTCATCTGTTAAATGCCAGTGAAACACATTAAATTTGTATTCCGCCATTTTATCGATATACGTTTTAACTTCATCAGCAGTAAAAAAATGACGGCTAACATCCAGCATGATCCCTCTCCATTTAAAACGCGGATAATCTTTGATTTTGCAACCAGCAATTATAATAGAATTTTTGCCGTTTAAATTTGAGGGTAATATATTGGCAGGCAAAAGTTGTTTTAAAGTTTGAAACCCATTAAAAATGCCAGCAGCTTTATTTGCAGAAAGATTGATACCGGATTTATTTACTTCAAGTGTGTAACCTTCGTCTCCGAGTTCTGAAATGGGATTTTTATGTAAAGAGACCTGTATTGATTTATCAGTTGCCTTCTCTGAAAATACAATTCCTTTTTTTGTAATGTATTTTCGAAATTCATCAATATATTGTTTCGTTTGAATATCATTTGTTTTAATATCAAACGCAACTTGATTGTCAAAAATGAAATTCTCTTCGGTCTCTATATAACTTACAGGGACTGGAATAATATTGTGTTGTGCAAAAAGTGTTGTTGCTTGAAAAACAATAAGTAAAAAAGCAGTAAATGATTTATTGTACATAATATTTTAAATTTGTTTAGTTTCGTGTTCGTTAATTTTATTAAAAGGGACAAACCAAGCTACCAGAAAGGATGGAATGGTAGCAACTAATACCCAAAGGAAAAAATTTCTATAGCCTAGATAATCGCTTATATATCCACTAATCATTGAGGGGATCATAAATCCTAAATTCATTATGGCAGTAGCAAAAGCATAATGTGCCATTTTGTATTTACCGGGTGCAATTTGTTGCATCATAAAAAGAATTATGCCCACAAAACCAAACCCGTAGCCAAACCATTCGACCGTAATTGCAGCACATACTATAGCAAAGTTATCTGGTAATGTAAAGGATAAATATACATAAACTGCATCAGGAACATTAAAAATGATACATAAAATAAAAATAGAGGCTTTTAATCCTCTTTGTGACACAAAATAACCGCCTAAAAGGGACCCAACTACAAATGCCACTGCTCCAAAAACACCATAGGCAATACCTATATCTGAGGTAAGAAGCCCGAGGCCACCATCTTCTGGTGTTGCTCGCATAAATAGGGGAACTATTTTCGTGATTTGTCCTTCGGCAAAACGGAATAGGACTATAAAGGTAAGTCCCCAAATTATATTCTTCTTTTTAAAGAAAGATTTTACAACGTCTTTAAACGTACTAAATGCTTCAGATACTGTTTCTACTTTGGTAGAAGTTCCTCCACTGGGCAACATTCTTAAATGATAAATTGCCATAAGAATGAGAATTAAACCGAAGAGACCCATTACAATCATCCAGGCTTCGGTTACACCCATAGTTAATTCTAGCTTTCCAGCGACATAAACTAATGCGCCTTGTGATAAAATCTTAGCTACATTGTAAGAAGCACTTTGCCATCCAACAAATTGCGCTTGTTGTTTGGTATTTAGTGAATTTATAAAAACCCCATCAGCAGCGATGTCGTGAGTAGCAGAGTTAAAAGCAATTATGACAAACATAACAAGGGAATATTGTAAAAATCCTTCAAGTGGTAATGTTAAAGCAAGGATTCCGAAAGCAACGCCGCCAATAAATTGAGTTGCCACAACAAAATGTTTTTTGGTCTTGAACATTTCCAATAAAGGGCCCCAAAGCGGTTTTAATGTCCATGGCCACATCACAAGAGTTGTAAAAAACGCAATTTCCGTATCCGACAGACCAAGACTTTTATACATCAATACAGATACTACAGCCGTAGCAGCAAACGGTAAACCTTCCGAAAAATATAGTGTAGGAACCCAAGTGGCGGGATGCCTTTGTTTTTTAGCGTTTTTTTTCATAAGATTTTGTTCATTTTAATTGGTTGAAAAATGGTTTAAAAGCTAAACCATAACAACCTCGTTTTTCACTATTGATGTTCTACTACTACGTCCATTATTGGTAAATATTTTCAATTTTATAATATGATTATCAACTTGAATCGGTTCTTTAAATATTGAAGAATCCATGTTAGGATCTGTCCCATCAATTGTATACCTAATCGTTAATCCTGGTAATGGCGTGTTGGCCACCAATACTCCATTTTCGAGTTTTGCACCAGGCATAGGGATACGATAGCGCACGCTACCAAATAAGTTATCTAATCTAGGTAATTCTATTTTTGCTAGTCTATTGGCAAATTGATCCCAATCTGACTGATAATTATTTTCTCTTAATGTTATGTCGTCAATAGTAGCCCAATTAGGTTCTTTTGACCATGCCTTTTCTGCCAAGGCACACATTCGTGGGAAAAGTAAATATTCTATGCGTTCGTCAGTTCTAATGGTTTCACCCCATAATTGACCTTGTATTCCACGAATGTTTTTTTCTCCCTTTTGTGTAAGTTGCTCAGCATTTTGATAATATATAAATGGATTAATCAACTTGCCTAAAACATCTTTTTCTGCACTTTTAAAAAAATCCATTGGCAAAAATTTAAAAGTATCTTCAGTATCTGAATATCCAGCCCAATAGTATCCTGACTCTTCAGGATCTTTGTCGTAGGCTAAATCAAAATACAAGTTTGGCGCATTACATAAAACAACTTCATTACCAAGATTTGCCAATTTATAGGGCATTTCCTCACCACCTTGTCCCCAAATAGTATTCCAAGTATAGAGCAATAACTCATGTTCAACAGACGACGTGTTAGGCTCGACTTTTCCGTTTTTATGTGTTAAAGCAATTTCTTCCCACCCTGCAGTTTGTACGCCTTTAGAGCTTAAAATTTTATTAACTCGACGTATGAAATATTCAGATAAATCATGAATATTCTCTAGATCGGGATGCTTTTTTATTAGGGTACTGCAAACAGGTGATTTTAACCAAACTCCAGAAGGGACTTCATCTCCACCGATATGAATTGCGGATAATTTTACATCGGCTTCTACATACATCGCCAATATCTCATCTATTACTTTTTCGATAAATTTATAAGTGGATGAAAGTCCAATGTTAACTACATTTTGATGCCACATTTGTTCCGATTCGTATTCTGAAGTGTCATCCCAATCTGTTAATAAATATTCATTGGCCTTTTCCATATTTCCCAAAGATTTAAAGTGATTATAACGAACTTCCATTGATTGGACCGCAGCTCTAGCATGACCTGGAAGATCAATTGCAGGAATTATTTCTATATGTCGCTCATGCGCATACAATAGTAAATCGATAAATTCCTCACGATTATAAAAACCATTTCCCGCCGACTTAGAATCATCAGGATTAAACCCAGAACCATAAGATGGCAATAAACATTCTGTTTGTGCATCCATATGCCCGCGTCGCCCACCAATAGAAGTTAGTTCAGGTAAACCTTTTATTTCAATTCGCCAACCTTCGTCGTCAGTTAGATGGAAATGAAATTTATTTAATTTGTACAGCGACATCATATCCAACAACTTCTTGATAGTTTCTACTCCATGAAAATTTCGAGATACATCTAAATGCAATCCTCGATATTCAAATTGAGGTTTATCTTGAACTAACATAAATGGCACTTCTAAATCAGAGTTTTTTTCTTTTTTTTTAAAGTCCAATAATTGTAAAAAACTTTGAATAGCATAAAAAACTGCGGCGGCTCCTGCACCGATCAAATCTATACCTGAAGAGTCGATTGCCATCGTATAAGCTTCAGTATTCCATGCTTCAAGATTTTCATTAATTCCGACTCTTGATGTAGATAACTTAATGTCGCCATTGTTCCCTTCAATAATCTCCAACTCTTTGCCCAAATAGTTGCTCAAAAAGGTGCTCAAAAATTGAGCTTCACTTTTAAGATGTTTTTGATAAGAAATACGGCAAGATGAATTTATGCTAAATATCCCTTCTTTTTTTTTTAAAAAAAAGGGTGATGGCATAATTGGAATCAATGAACTTTTGGGTAACGATTTAACTAATTTAGAACCTTCAAAACGTGATTCTGAAGTTGGTACAGGCTGATGGTCATTGTCTGTTCGGATAAGCTGTTCGGGACGAGTAAATGAACCAACACTAACAGGAGACATGGTTTCAGGTTTTAACTCCTTGCCTTTTTCATCTCTAAAAACAATATAAAACCCAACAGGTGCGTCAATTTTTTTAATGGCCCAAAAGTTAGCGATAAATTGGATTGTAATTTTTTCATTAGGAGCTATTTTTGAAAAGTCTTTTGTAGGCTTTAGAGAAAAAAAATCACCATTGATATGTTCAATTTTAAAACCTTTGCTAACAGAATTTGGTAAAATTTTACGTAAAAAATTAAAATAAATTGACCAATTGTTTTTTAATATTTGTGAGCTTTGGTTAGTTATAATCAATTCTGCTTTAAATTGATCTTTCCCATTCAACACATTTGTAAGGACGTTGAAATGTAAATCTAAATATTTGCCGGCTGGGTTGTGATTAATAGTATCACTCATATTAGTTGTCGCAGATTTGATTATAATGAAATCTTTGAATTTTGTTAAAAATAATACCTTCTAAAAGCTTCGATTGCGGCATAATCTGCTAGACCCAATTTATTATATTTATCGGCTGTTAAACGGTTTCGATCTTCAACTCTTACCCAAAATTCTCTAGAATCATCTCCTTGAAACATGACCCCATCTTTTTGGGATTGATGGTAAAATATGGCATGACGTTTTTTGAGTACTTGGTCCGGACTCATAGGTACTGCCATTTCTATTTCGTAGGATTCCCATTCGTGCCAAGCACCTCGGTACAGCCAAACCCAACAGTTTTTCATATAGTCGTTTGGCTTCAGTTCTTCTAAGGCTTCAAATAATGCATCCAAACATACCTTGTGTGTGCCGTGTGGATCTGCAAGATCTCCGGCCGCATATATTTGATCTGGTTTTATATGGTCTATCAAACTAGTCATTATATCTACATCATCTTGTGATAGATTGTTCTTTTTGATGGCTCCCGTTTCATAAAACGGCAAATCCAGAAAATGAACATTTGCATCATCTAGACCTAAATATCGAGTTGCGGCAAGAGATTCGCTGCGCCTTATCAAGCCTTTCAGTTTCCTTGATGCAGTGGAGTCCTCTTGGTTTTTCGTTTTTTGATTTAGGAAATTAATGATATCGCTCGTTTCTTTAGAACTTTTGTTCAATGCCTTTGAGATTTCTGCAAATTTCAAGGCTTCTTCATCGGACACTGCTATGTTCCCTGAAGTTTGATAAGCAATGTGAACATCGTGCCCTTGTTCCACAAGACGGTCGAAAGTGCCTCCCATGGAGATAACATCGTCATCAGGATGAGGACTGAAAATAATTACGCGTTTACGCTCTGGGGTTTTACGCTCTGGTCGATTTGTATCGTCTGCATTGGGCTTACCTCCTGGCCAGCCTGTAATGGTATGCTGTAGCTTATTAAACATTTTGATGTTTAAATTATAGGCCGTGCCTTCTTCTGTGAGAAGTCCTGACATCCCATTATCATTATAATCTTTATCTGTGAGTTTTAAAATAGGTTTACAGGTTAGTTCGCTTAACCAAACTACTGCTTTTAATTTTAAGGTCTCTGTCCACACACAAGAGGTTACTAACCATGGTGTTTTTTCTCGTGTAAGTTCTGATGAAGCGCCTTTATCTAATACAAATGTTGTATTCGTGTGATCTTGTAGATAGGTTGCTGGTACATTTGGTGTAATCTCTCCTTCAATGGTTTTTCTAAGAATTTCTGCCTTGTTAACTCCCCAAGCCAATAGAACTATCCGTTTTGCTTTTCTAACCGTACCTATACCCATAGTTATAGCTTTTCTAGGTACATTGTCTATGCCTAAAAACGAAGGTGCTGCATCTACTCTGGTTATATGATCTAAGGTAATATTCCGTGTCCCTGAATTTAAATGGGATCCGGGCTCATTAAACCCAATATGACCCGTTCTGCCTATGCCTAATAATTGAAAATCTAATCCTCCATAGGTCTTAATCTTCATCTCATAATCAATACAATATTGATATAAATCTTTACTGCTTACTTTGCCATCAGGTACATTAATGTTTTCTGGAAGAATATCTATATGGTCGAATAAATGTTCATGCATAAAATAGTGGTAACTCTGTATATTATGCTTATCCATAGGATAGTACTCATCCAAATTAAAGGTCACCACATTCGAAAAACTTAAGCCTTCTTCTTTATGCATTCGCACGAGTTCTTCATACACCTTTATTGGTGATGAGCCTGTAGCTAATCCTAACACACAAGACGCATTAGATGCTTGCTTTTCTCGTATTAGATTTGCAATCTCTTGGGCCACAAGGTAAGACCCTTCAAAGGATGAATCAAAAATAACATTGTGGATCTTCTCAAATCGTGTATCCTCAAACTTACCAGCCTCTGTGTATGCTATGCTTTTATAATCTGCTATTTCAAATTTCATGTATATAAAATTTACTTAAGTATTAATTTGTGATAAAACAAGCGGAAGAATTGAATTTTCCGCTTGTTTTATAAACTAATCAAATTATTAAATATGAAAAATAACTTTTTAATAAAATAAAAATAAAAATATATATTTATAACATATAATTATATATACAAACAACATTAAATTGGCAATGGATAGCATTTATTTAAAGACTAAGATTTTTCGATTTATATATTAAAAGTTTAAATAATTAAATTTCTAATCTTATCAAGATTTTAAAATTAGTAATGCTGGCAAATTATATTGAGGTAATTAAAATAAAATACAAACTGGACTTGGCGCTTTAACTTGACTTTTATATGTTAACAAACCAGTAATTTTGTCGCGTTTAAAAGATACAATATTATTTGTTTGCTGATTGGCAACTAGTAGATAGTCGTCATTAGGAGATAATGAAAAATTGCGTGGACCATTTCCCAAAGTAGATTGGTGTCCAATAAGGGTTAAATTACCATCCTTATCATTTGCCTTATAGATAGCAATGGAGTTGTGCCCGCGATTAGAAGCGTAGACAAACTTCCCATCAGCAGAGATATGTATATCTGCACATGTATTGCTTTCTGAATAATCTTTTGGTAATGTAGAAATAGGTATGCTCTTTATATATTTTCCACTAACTGACTTTTTAATTAATACAACAGTACTATTTAATTCATTTATTACATAAAACCATTTTCCATTTGGATGAAAAGTTAGATGGCGTGGTCCTGCACCGTCCTTCATTTTTAACTTATAAGGATATGAAGGCACTAATTTGCGTATCGTAGAGTCCAGTTTTGAGAACCATAATTCGTTCGTCCCAAGATCAACGGATATAATTTTAATACTACTTCCAGACTCGATCCAAGATGAATGTGCATGTGGCCCTTGCTGTCTTTCGGTTGTACCTTTTCCGGCATGTTGCTGGACATCCAATAATTTAGACAATTCTCCTTTTTTATTGAGTTTTAATAACCCAACACTACCACTTGTATAGTTAGAAGTTACCACGAAACCTTCGTCATTTATTGTTACATGACAAGGATTAGCTCCGCCGGAAGAGCTACGATTTATAAACTTTAAGCTATCTTCTGTAATTAAAAATGACTCAACAGTCCCCATATTAGGAATTTCGCTCACAGCTATCAAAAATTTCTTATCCGTACTCATAGCTAAAAAAGACGGATTATTTAATTCTGCCGCCAATCCAAGAGATTTCAGTACTCCATTTTTTTGAAGAGCATATTTGTTTATTCCCTGACTTTCGCCATCAGTGTAAGTTCCTACAAAGAATATATTTGAATCATTTATTTTGGTTTCTTGGTTTAATTTAAGCTTAGATTTATTATTTCCTTGCGCTTTCTCCTCTTTACTTCCACAATTTACCAAAAGAGATAGTGTAAAAAGCGATATTAATAAGTATTTAAAATGTTTCATATTACTTCATAATTTCCATTCCTTCTTTTAATTTATCAGAAAGTTAATTTGCTCTACTCTTGCTTGTGTAAAGGAACTTTTAATTTTGAAAAGGATGTTGTAAAAACAACTCATAAGGTTAGAACTACATTAGTTAAATTTGATGACCTGCATATAGTCATCATTATTAGCAACTAATATTATTTTTTTACCTTTTATAGTTATCATGGCTAAATCTTTAACATCCTTATCCATGAATAATCCACTATCAACAAACGGTATGGCCTTAAAATTACCTTGACCATCACCTTTCATAAATAGTCCTATTCCAGCATCATTTCTAGGCGTCTCAACCTCAGAATCATATAAATTTCCTGCGATTATAAAATCTAGATTATTATCACCGTCAAAATCATATGGAATAATTTGATTAATACTTGAAAATTGGGCCATATTATTCAATTTATGAAGAACAAATTTATCGCCTTTATTTTCCATATAAACACTCGAAAAAGTATTAACTTGATAATGCAAAGATTTATTAAGGTCTTTTTCGGTATAGATATCTACTAAACTTGCATTGGAGTAGGAATCATAATTTTTAAATTTTTCTTTTATGGCAGGAATTTGTTGCGATGAGCATTCACGTCCTCTAACCGGATATTTTTGCCCTTCATTGTAATAACTTAAAACTATGTCTTGATGATTATTTTTATCAAAATCATTTAAATAAATATCAAAAGTATTTTCACCCTTAGATTGGTATTTGTAATTTAACCCTAGGTTTCCTAAAATATAATCTTGATCTCCATCGTTATCAAAATCTCCACTGGCCATACTAAACCACCAACCCGTAGTTTTATCTAATCCCATTTTTCCCGAGACTTCTTTTAATTTTCCGTTTATATTTTTAAAAACTCTAACAGGCATCCATTCACCTACGACAATTAAATCCATCCATCCATCATTATCGATATCGGTCCAAGATGCTGCCGTAACTAATCCCAATTTTACTAATTGAGGAGAAATTTGCTCAGTAACGTCCTCAAAACGGATATGACTTGGAGTACTTTTATTTTCTAAAATGTAACTTTTTGCTGGAGATGGATAATTTCCCGGGACAAGTCTCCCACAAACGAACAAATCCAAATCACCATCATTATCAAAATCTGCTTCGTACACCCTTGATCCACTAGAATGCATAATTGGGAGTGCATCTGTAGTTTTAGAGAAATTTCCACTGCCATCGTTTCGATACAATCTATCCTGTAACATTTCAGAACCTGCTTCAAATTCATTTCCTCCACTCACAACATATAAGTCTAAGTCACCATCGGAATCGGCATCAAACATTAGTGAACCCATATCTTCATACTTGTTATCTTCATCAAGAATTGTGTGTTCTTGTTGAAATCCTTCATCAGTTTGAAAATATAATCCTGTTTTGTATTGCGATGACCCGGAAATAAAGAAATCTTCTTTGCCGTCACCATTCAAATCTCCAACCGATAAATAAGGACCAAATGTGGAAGTGCGATGTGGCAACAATACTTCTTTTTTAAAATCGTCGTAAGAATTCTCACTGTGTTTATGCTTCAGCTTTAGTTCTACAGTGGCATCTGTGAATAAATATTTTCTATCCCTTAAGGCTATTATTTTATTAACTGCAGAATCTTCATATTTTAACAGCAAGGTTTGATTAGCTGGTATATTTTTTAAAATTTGGACCTTACCATCTGGCCAAGTTACTTTTAATTGGTTAATTATTTCTGACTTCCCTAATCCAAAATGTAATTGTGGCGCGATTGAAGATTGAAATCCTCTTGTTAAGGTCATTTCTTGAAACTGTTCTAGGCTATCGGATTGTAAATTTACTTTTACTCCCAACCCAAATTTATTCTTATCAGTTCCAGCGAATTTTAAAGTAATATAATTATTTTTTTTGTCACTTTTATTTTCAAAAAATGTTGCGACATCATCAATATTATTAGTTACTATTTCTAAATCCCCATCATTGTCTAGATCAGCATAGATACAGCCGTTAGAAAATCCTTTATAAACGATACCCCATTTTTCGTTGGCTTTGCTAAAAGTTAAATCGCCATTATTCTTATAGACAAAATTGTCAATTTTTTCTGAAGGAATTTCTAATGTTTTTTTTAATAAACTATCTTTTGTTAATCGTTCTCCCTTTAAAGCATCAAAAAAATCTTTATTGTTAATTTCTCTTCGAGTTCCATTAGAAATAAAAACATCCTTCCATCCATCATTATCTAAATCTGCAAATAAAGGTCCCCAACTCCAATCGGTTGTAGCTATTCCTGCTAAACGAGATACATTACTAAAATCGGGCATTGAATTGTTTAATGAACCATTATTTAATTGCAATGTATTTTGCATATATTGGTATCCAAATCCGGCATTGACAGTTCCCCAAAATAGTTTCGGGTTCATACTAGACATGTTAGCTTTAGACCGCCGGTTATTACCTGGTGTCATATCCATTTGGATAATATCTAATAATCCGTCATTATTATAATCGGCTATATCGACGCCCATACCATAATATGCCGTTTGTTTAGTCGACTCTTTAATTCGTTCAGAAAAAGTGCCATTTTTATTATTGATATATAAAAAATCGGGCATAGAAAAATCATTAGAAATATAAATATCTTGCCATCCATCATTATTAATATCTCCAACAGTTACACTATTACTTAAACCATAAGATCGTAAACCTGCCTGATCTGTAACATTCACGAATCTATCTCCATCATTTCTATACAATTTATCACTTTCTATATCATTAGCATTGTGTAATTTATATTGATAAAAATAATTAGGTGCATTAAAGTTCGTTGGTGGATAATTAGCTACATATAAATCTAAATCGCCATCGTTATCATAATCAAAAAATGAGGCTTGAATACTGTTCCCTATATCGGCTATTCCATATTTTTTTGCACTTTCGTTAAACGTTGAATCTCCGTTATTAATATAGAGCAAATTCTCTTTTGGTTTAAATTTTCCTGCAACAGAACAGTATATGTCTAAAAAACCATCATTGTTAACATCTGCCATAGTGACTCCTGTAAACCATCTTTTATCTCCAAGAACTCCTGCTTTTTCCGAAATATCTTCAAATTTCAAATGTCCTTTATTAATATATAGCCTATTAGGAACCATATTACCGGTAAAAAACAGATCAGTCAAACCATCATTATTTATATCGCCGGCAGCGATACCACCACCCATATAAATGTATGCGTAATTTAAGTAGTTTAATGAATCTGTTTCTGTTAAATTATTTGAAAATGTAATACCTGTATCTTTTGGAGATAACAGATTAAAGATTTTTCTATTATCAAGATCATTTACACCTTTAGTATTTTTATTACAAGATGTAAATAGTATTGTTATTATGAAAAGAATAAATAGTTGTTTCATGTGTTAATTAATAATGGATTTTAATGGAGTGCTTATAAAATAATAATTCACAAAAACCCTTTTTTAAACCTAATAATTATGGATTAATATTAATGTCACAAATTTAATCATTAAGTTATATATTATGTAATAATGCCCTTAAAATTTTAAATGTTTAGCAAAAAAAAAGAGCATTAAACTAATGCCCTTTTTTTAACTAATTTAAATAATTATTATAGTGTACTAATTAATACCCTGGATTTTGAGTTAAAGCTCCTCCACTTAAATCTATCGCGCCTAATGGAATAGGGAATAAATCATGAGTAGCGGTGTAAGGACTTACTTTAGTCGCAAAATTAGTAATTGTTCTGGATTCATTTGCAAAGTAATCATTCATCACTTGTACAGAAACATTCCAACGTCTAAGATCGAAAAGTCTATGACCTTCCATTCCTAATTCAACGCGGCGTTCAAAACGAACCGCTTTTCGAGCCATGGTTGCGTCTGGGAAAGAAGCATAAGGCTCAATTTCATAATTAGCTGCATCTCCACTACCATCTACAGCTTGTAAATAATTAGAATTTTTAGCTCTATTTCTTACGCGATTAACATTTGTAAGTGCAGTTGTTAGATCACCTGTTTCCACTGCTGCTTCAGCTGCCATTAATAAAACATCAGCGAAACGCATAATATGGTAGTTAATACCTGAAAGTTGTTGGCCCCATCCACCAGTAGCTTGATTTCCTGTTTCTCCGTTCCAATAAACATTTTTCTTTGGTAAATAAGGACCTGATATATCACCAAAACCTGCACGAATCCAATCTTTACCAACATTAACTCCATATCCATTATAGTCAATAGATCTTCTACCTACTGTATAATCAGCTCTTGGATCTAACGGACCAGCATATGGCGTAAAGGGATCTGCACTTGGAATCCCAAAATCACTTGTAACATCAGTTTGGTTATAGGTGTCTAGTAATGGAAGTCCTGTACCATCTGTTTGAAATGCATTTAACAAATCTTGAGTTGGCTGATAAAAACCACAACAGGAACCAAATGGCCCGGGATTAGGAAAGTTTAATGAACCACCAGAGTTTCCATTATATGATTGTCCACCATCAGTAGCAAATTGAATTGAGAAAACAGACTCTACACTATTGTCACCAGCAATTCTAAAATTATCTGCATAGTCAGGCAATAAATCGTAAGGTCCATTATTAACAACATCATTTAGTAGTGTTGAAGCGGCTGACCATTCTTGTTGATATAAGTGCATTTTACCTAAAAACGCTTTTGCGGTCCAGGAAGTTGGTCTTCCATAAACCGGCTGCGATGCAGGCAAATTATCCTTCGCATATTCAAAATCTGCCTCAATCTGATCCCATATGGAACCAGGGTTAGGTTGATTGAATTCTGTATTGGCATAATTTTCTTCAGAAATGTAAGGAACATTAACCCACATTTTTTGTAATTCAAAATTATAATGTCCCCGTAAGAATCTTGCTTCAGCCATTTGAGCTGAAAAATCGCCACCTTCAATGGAGTTAATTAAAGCAATTACTGCGTTGGATCTATTTATTCCAGCAAATGTAACACCCCATTTTGCAAACCAGTAGCCGTTATTTGTAGACCAGTTCATTAATTCAATTTCTTTTAAATCTGCCTGATCATCATCAGTACTTCCCTTATGTGCATCATCGGAAAGCACATCCATAATCCAATTATCTCCAGAGATTGCCCAGCCATTTCCAAAGCCACCATTTCTCTGACCGTCTAAAGTAGAATATGCTCCTGTGAGCAATAAATTCACACCTGTTTCATTTTTAAGAGATTCATCACTCAATGCACC
The DNA here is from genome assembly GCA_964418645.1 of uncultured Flavobacteriaceae bacterium. Taxonomy (GTDB): domain Bacteria; phylum Bacteroidota; class Bacteroidia; order Flavobacteriales; family Flavobacteriaceae; genus JAADHG01. The sequence goes on along the minus strand of CAYQME010000006.1, from coordinate 29,536 downwards.
AACGGCAGGTGAGTTTGAAAACTCATCACTACATCCTAAAATTCCAATTAGTAATGCAATATATATTATTCCTTTTTTCATTTTTAAAATTTTAATATTAGTTATCATTTTTAAAATTTAATATTTGCGCCTAAAGAAAATACTTTAGAGATTGGATATAAACGATAGTCTATCCCTAAATCTAAATTACCAAATGCAACTACTTCAGGGTCAAATCCACTATATTTAGTAATCGTGAAGAGGTTAGTTCCTTGTAAATATAATCGAACAGAATCTGCACCAATCTTTTCGGAGAGCGTTTGAGAAAAAGTATATCCTATTTGAAGGTTTTTCAATTTTAAATAAGAGCCATCTTCTACAAAATATGAGTTAGCAGATGCTTCTTCAAGAGGATATGAAGTTGTTAATGCAGGTATTGATGTATTTGTGTTTGATGGTGTCCAAGCATTTAACACTCTAGTGCTTCTATTCCCATTTACGAACAATCCAAAATCGGTATGCACCTTACTATAATTATAGACTTCATTACCTTGAGATCCGTTAAAAAACAATTGCGCATCAAATCCTTTGTACCCTAAATTAACGTTAATACCATATGTAAAATCTGGATGAGGTGAACCAATATTGGTTCTGTCATCATCATTCACAATACCATCTCCATTTACATCTTCAAACATCATTCTTCCATTACTATCAAGTCCAATTACATTACGTCCATAGAAAATAGAAATTTCTTCACCCACTTCAGTTCTTGTAACTGAACCATTCCTTAAATCACCTCTACCTGGTCGAGCAGCATCATTAATTAATCGTGTAACTTCACTTTTGTAGTGAGAAAGGTTCAGACTTACATTGTATGAGAAATCACCAGATGTTTCATTTCCATAACTTGCCGATAAATCAAAACCAGTATTTTTAACATCTCCTAGATTTACAAAAGGAGCATTTGCATCAATAGCTGTAGAACTAATTAACTGGACATCCTGAACGATTAAATCTTTGGTTTTTATATTAAAATATTCAGCAGAAATGTTTAGTCTACTATTTAACATTGACACTTCAACTCCAAAGTTTAAAGACTCTGACGTCTCCCATCTCAAATCAGGGTTACCAACAGCGGTTAATAAAGCTCCTGTAGTAATACTTCCAGAGTCACCATTAAAGGCATAATTTGCCAAACTCGGGCTCAAGTTAGAAATATTAATAGTAGGATTCCCAACTGGTAGGCTTTGGTTACCTAATTCCCCCCAAGATCCTTTTAGTTTTAGGCGCTCTATAAAAGAATCGTTGTTATAAAAATCCTCATTACTCATTACCCATCCTAAACTAAATGAAGGAAAAATATCCGATTGATTATCGCCTTTAAAACGAGAAGATGTATCTCTACGCAAGGTACCAGTAGCAAAATATTTATCTTGGTAACTATAATTAACGGAACCAAAAACCGACCATAAAGAATCCCATCCTTCAAAAGCATAATCTACATTAGGAGTACCTTGCCCGTTTGCAATAGTGTAAAAATCTGGTGTTTCAAATAAATAATCTGTATTGGTTATACCACGTCCTTTACCCCCATTTTTTAAAGCTTCTATAGCTACTAAAGCATCAATTTTATGGTCACCAAATGTTTTTCTGTAACTTAAGGAGTTTGTCCAAATCCAATTATAAAACGTCTGGTCTTGCTCATTTAATGAGTTCGTAGAAATAGGCTCACCGTGTTCAGGATCAAGAGCAGTAAACCTTTGAGAATCAAAAGTACTAAACCCGCCACCTAAATTTGTTTTAAATGTTAACTCGTCTAGGATATCAAAAGAGAGGTAAACATCTCCTGAAATGGCATAACGTTTATTGTAGTCGTTTCTAGCTCTGTATAATTGTGCTGCAGGGTTCCTTGTATTGGATAAGTCATCACCTGCTACTCCAGTAAAAAATCCTAAATCATCTCTTACAGGCAATAATGGAGTTATTCTATAAGAATTTTCTATAGCTTCACCAACACCACTAAAAGTATTGGAAAAGGAAACATTTAAATGCTCGCCAATTTTTAGTTTCCCTTCAATTGCTCTAAATTCAGAATTTAAACGCGTACTTATTCTTTCAAATCCGGTATGGTCCATAATACCATCTCTATTTAAATATCCTGCAGATAAAAAGTATTTTCCATTTTCGTTTCCATTTTCAACAGAAACTGATATGTTACTAGTAGCTGCATTTCTTGTAATCGCATCTAGCCAATTCGTTCCTCCAGGATTAACCGTTGCAGTAAACTCTCCCGGAGCACTAAACGTAATGGGGTTATATGATACTACCCTTTTATATCCCTGAATTTGTGAAGGAACAGTAAATGTGCCAGTTCCGTATTGTCCGTGAGATGGCGATATCCCATCATTAACCTGGCTTTGAAAAAGCATGTCTGCATGTTGTTGTGCATTCAAAACAGACGGCGAATTAGCAATTTGCGAAAAACCAGTATATACATCTAAAGAAACTTTAGCTTTAGGCATGTTATATCCCCCATTCTTAGTAGTAATAATTACAACACCGTTAGATGCCCTAGCACCATAAATAGCGGCAGCACCATCTTTTAAAACGTTCATTTGGTCAATATCTGATGGATTAATGTTGTTCAATGCGTTGGCATCCTCTGTTTGAACTCCATCAATAATATATAACGGATCTGTACTGTTAATTGTACCAAACCCCCGTATAGCAATCTTTGGAGCAGATCCTGGAGCTCCACTGTTTACTACAGTAACGCCAGCAACCCTTCCTTGTAATGCCTCGGCTGCATTTACAATAGGTGCCTTTAGTGCTTCATCCATATCCACAGTAGCAACAGAACCCGTAATATCTCCTCTGGTTTGAGTTGCATAACCAGTAACTACAACCTCACTAAGCTGACTAACATCTTCTACCATTGTTACATCAATGGTAGATTGACCGTTTACATTTACCTCTTGTGTTGCATAGCCTAAAAAACTAATCACCAAAAGAGCGTCTGATGAGACTCCTTCTAGGGAGTATTTCCCATCAAAATCTGTCGTGGCTCCATTAGTTGTCCCTTTTACTATCACAGTAGCTCCTGGTAAAGGACCATTTGAGTCTGATACTGTTCCCGTTATTGTTTGAGCTTGTGCAAAGGCACAAAGTAAAATAGCATAACAGAACAATAAGTTTTTAAATAATTTTGTTTCCATATTGTTTAGATTGAATTTGTTGATAATATTAAATAAAATAGGTTTATTTATTGTTTGTTTTTTATCAGTGAAATATTTTAAACATCAAAATGCAATAATTATTGCATTATAAAAACTTGACCATCTACTTTCTTTATAAATAGAATAATTAATTTAATAAATATGAAAGCATAATTTAATGGTTAAAATATTAACTATTATGACTTCATATATTGATAAAGCCTAGCCTTTTAAATTACCAATATTATTTAATTTAAAGTTGTTTATATAAATATTTATATAAACAACATCTTTTTTCATATAGACAACGAAATATTGTCGATTAGTGTTTTTTGCTAAATAAACAGATGCTAATTATATTGTTAATTAGCTATTTTATTATTAAAATTACAGCATATTTATAACATGACTAACATTTAACTAATATATTATCTCTTTTTTTAAAAAAAGTACAAATAGGACAATACCGACAAAATATCATATTTTATTTTGGCTTGGATACTTTATTTTTAATGTTTTGAGATGGGGAAGTTATTTCCATGATTATTGGTATTCTTTTAAATCGAATTTTGTAGAGTTTCCTATACATATTATAGTGGTATATATTAATGTTTACTATTTAATACCAAAATTTATTTTAAGAAAGAAATATCGAACATATATAAGTTCAATAGTCTTAATGTTGATTTTGGTATATTTAGTGCGAACAGGATTAAATTATCTTTTAGTTACTAAAGAAATATGGCCTGAAGCTGAGCAAGCAGGGCGATTTCTTGAACGCAATCATATTATTGCTGTTGTTCTTGGGGAACTTTATGTGCTAGGTTTTGTTACAGCAATAAAATTATTAATTGATTGGCCAATTGAATTAAAACGGAATGAGAATCTTGCAAAGCTTCAATTAAAAACAGAATTAAAGTTTTTAAGAACTCAAATTCAGCCTCACTTTTTTTTTAATACATTAAATAATTTGTATGCATTAACTTTGAAGAAATCTGACGATGCGCCAAAACTAGTTATTAAGTTGTCCAATTTAATGCAATATGTTTTATATGAGGTAAATAGCTCTAAAGCTGGTTTATTGCAAGAAATAGATCATATTAATGACTATATTGATATTGAACATATAAGATTTAAAGACCGGGTTGAATCAGAAATGAACATAACTGGAGATATTGAAGATACTGAGGTCCCTCCATTATTGTTTTTGTCCTTTATAGAAAATTGTTTTAAACACGGTTTAAAGAAGAATGATAAAATTAAGATTATTATGAATTTTGAAATCGTAAATGATAACTATTTAGAATTTAAACTCGTTAATAACTTCAACCCTAATGCAAACCATGAAAATAAAGATGGCATTGGTATTGCCAATGCTAAAAGGCGGTTAAAATTGTTATTTTTTAATAATTTTATCCTTGAAACGAAAATTAATGGCGACACTTATAATTTGTTTTTAAAAATCCCTGTCTGATGAAAATAAAATGTGTTATAATAGATGATGAACCTTTAGCCATTAATGTGATTGAAAATCATTTAAAGAATTTTGATCATATTAAGGTAATTGGCACATTTAATAATCCTTTGAAAGCCTACGGAATACTAGAACAAGAAAAAGTGGATATTATATTTTTGGATATTAACATGCCAGAAATGAGTGGGTTCAATTTTATTGATAACCTTAATCATAAACCACTTATTGTAATAACGACAGCCTATAGGGAATATGCCGTAAAAAGTTTCGAACTAAATGTTTTAGACTATTTGGTAAAACCAATTCCATTTAACAGGTTTTTAAAAACAGTTAACAAAATTTATCAGCAAATTTACGTTAGCAATACTAGTGGAGATAACAGTTTACAACAAGAACCTCATATTTTTTTAAAAGTTAATAAGAAGCTCATAAAAGTAAATCTAAACGATATTCTTTACATAGAAAGTCTTAAAGACTATATAAAAGTAATTACAACTCTTGGAGATTATGTGGTACATAAATCATTAACTGCAATTACGGAAGAATTACCACAATCAAATTTTATAAGAATACATCGTTCTTATACCATATCTATTAATAAAATAATTGCTTTAGAAGGAAATACTGTAGAAATTTCAAATAAAAAAATTCCTATTGGCAGAAATTATTTAAAGCAAACCAAAGAACGCATATTAAATACTAACGAAGACACATAAATAAATTATTATGGTAGAATTATCAACAATAGATTATATTATTATAGTTTCCTTTTTTGCAATAACGCTTTCAATTGGAATATGGGTATCTAAACAGTCTGGGAAAAACTCTACAGAGTTTTTCCTTTCTGGTCGCACAATGCCATGGTGGTTATTAGGTGTGTCTATGGTTGCTACTACGTTTTCTACTGATACTCCCAATTTAGTTTCAGATATAGTTAGAACAAAAGGAGTTTCTGGAAATTGGGTATGGTGGGCGTTTTTAATTACAGGATTATTAACCGTTTTTGTATATGCTAAACTTTGGCGTAAATCTAATGTAAAAACCGATATTGAGTTTTATGAATTTCGGTATGGTGGAGCTCCAGCGAAATTTTTAAGAAAATTCAGAGCCATTTATTTAGGCGTTATTTTTAATGTTATAACAATGTCTGCAGTAACATTAGCCGCCATTAAAATAGGAGGTATCATGTTAGGATTAGAGCCTTGGCAAACTGTTATTAGTGCAGGGCTAATTACTGTAACTTTTAGTGCAATGGGTGGTTTTAAAGGTGTTATTTATACCGATTTTATATTATTTTTTGTTGCCATGGGAGGAGCTATTGGTGCAGCTTATTATTTAGTAAATATTCCAGAAGTCGGAGGAATAGAAGCTTTAATGGATAACAAACATGTAGCAGACAAACTTTCAATACTTCCTGATTTTAGTGATAAACATGCCTTAATAACCTTATTAATTATTCCGTTGGCAGTACAATGGTGGAGTTCGTGGTATCCTGGCGCAGAACCAGGCGGTGGTGGTTATATAGCTCAACGTATGTTAGCCGCTAAAAATGAGAATCATGCCATAGGGTCTACTTTTTTCTTTAATATTATGCATTATGCATTACGCCCTTGGCCATGGATTTTAGTTGCCTTAGCGTCTTTAGTAGTGTTTCCAGACATAGCAAGTATCCATGATGCATTTCCTAATATTACTACTGATAAACTAGGACACGATTTAGCGTATTCTGCAATGCTTACCAAATTACCAACTGGCTTACTTGGTTTGGTATTAGCATCCTTAGTAGCAGCTTATATGAGTACGATTTCCACCCAATTAAACTGGGGATCATCTTATATTGTATACGATTTTTACAAACAACAAATTAACCCTAAAGCTTCAGAAAAACGACTGGTAGCCGTTGGACGTATATCAACTATTGTATTAATGGTCTTTAGTGCATTATTAGCTTTACTACTACAAAATGCACTGCAATTATTTGAAGTATTATTAGTATTCGGTGCAGGTACAGGTCTAATATTTATTTTACGCTGGTTTTGGTGGCGTATTAATGCCTGGAGTGAAATTACTGCAATGTTTGCCTCTGGGATTATATCAATTATACTAAAATTAACCCCAGTAGGAGATTACTTATTTGCTCCAAAAACAGGAGTTTTTGAAGATTATTATGAATATCCATTTGTTGTTTTAATAACTACTGTTATTTGGTTATTAGCTACTTATGCTACTCAACCTGAAAGAAAAGAGGTTTTACAAAATTTTTACAAAAAAATCCAACCTGGAGGTCCTGGATGGTCCAAGATAATTAATGAAGCAAAAGTTGAAAATATTATTTTAAAAGATAATAACGAAGGGTGGAGTGTGCCTTCTGGAATTGTTGCGATGTTATTGGGTTGTGTGTTAATATATAGCGCAATGTTTGCGACAGGCTATTGGATTTATGGAGATTATTCTTATGCTATAATATTGAGTATAACGGTTGTAATTTCTGGGTTTTTACTTACTAAAATGTGGAAGAGAATTAAAGCAAGTATCCTTTAATCATGAGTGGTAAACATAGAATAGTATCAGTAAATTTTTTAAGAGGAGTCACTATTGTTGCAATGATACTTGTAAATACACCTGGAACTTGGAGTCATGTATATACGCCTTTGCTTCATGCTAAATGACATGGTTTAACACCTACAGATTTAATTTTTCCTTTCTTTTTATTTTTTATTTATAGTGGGAATTTCTATTTACTTCGCCTATAAAAACAAGCCTATTAATAAGATTACTTATAGAAAAATTATTATTAGAAGTTTAAAATTAATAGGTCTTGGTTTATTTCTTGGTCTATTTTTACCTTACTTCCCTTTTGTAAAAGATTTTGAAATATTACGATTTCCTGGAGTATTACAGCGTATTGGTGTTGTATTTTTGTTTTCAGCAATCCTTTATCTTAACTGTAATTGGAAAATATTATTGGGTATTGGAATCTCTATTTTAGTAGTTATATTGGTTGTTTCTTGGATTTGTCCCTTTGCCAGATGGTACTATACCAACATTAGATAGAGCCCCAAACAATTGGGCTAACTATATTGATTATAACCTACTTGGCAAACACATGTGGAAAATAGATTACGACCCCGAAGGCTTATTTAGTACTTTACCTGCGATTGCCACTTGCATTTCAGGAATTTTAATTGGACGCCTTTTAGACGGTCTTAAAAATATAAAACCCCTATTTGGAGTTGCCTTTGTGCTTCTAACTTTAAGGTACATTGTTAGTGTTTGGTTTCCATTAAACAAAGCCATTTGGAGCAGTAGTTTTGTGTTAGTTACTAGTGGTTGGGGTACACTAATTTTGGGTGTAATTTATTACTTAACTGATGCTAAGAAAATTAAATTCGGTTCCATTTTTAAATATGCAGGTATGAATGCAATAACCATTTTCTTTTTATCCAGTTTTATTGCTAAGACATTTTACTTAACAAAAATTAGGCAAACTAATATCCATTCTTGGAAAACTAATATCCATTCTTGAATTTATAACAATATATTTATTCATGACTTTTTAAGTGATAAAATGTCATCATTACTATATGCTTTAGTTGTTGTAGCATTCTATTTGGGATTAGGATATATACTTTATAAAAAAAAGATATTCATCAAAGTTTGATTAATCACATTAAATAACTTAAGCCAAAAATAATCCTTTTTAAAAATACTTTTCAAGACGTTTTTTATTTAACAAACTTTACAAAAAATTGTATATTCGTTATATTCATGCAAGTCGTCTAAAATAAACTCTGGAATGGAAATAAAATTTATGAAAGCTGCTGTAAATGCTGCCTTAAAAGGAATGGATAATAATGAAGGTGGTCCTTTTGGGTGTGTTGTTGTTAAAGATGGTAAAATTGTTGGTAGAGGCAATAATAAAGTCACTTCCAGCAACGACCCAACGGCACATGCCGAAGTTAATGCAATACGAGACGCCTGCAAAAACTTAAATTCATTTCAATTAGAAGGTTGCGAAATTTACACCTCATGCGAACCTTGTCCAATGTGTTTGGGAGCCATTTATTGGGCACGACCTGACAAGGTGTATTATGGAAGTAATCAAATTGACGCTGCTAATATTGGCTTTGATGATGAATTTATATATAAAGAAATACCGCTCCCTTATAAAGAAAGAAGTATTCCTTTTCAACAATTAGGACGAGAAGTGGCTCTTGAGGTATTTATTAAATGGGAAGAAAAAGAGGATAAAACAGAATATTAGTTTCAAAACATTAGCATGATAGAGTTTATTCTTAATAATAAAACAATTAAAACACACAACAATGCAGGTATGACCTTGCTCGATTTTATACGTTATGAGCAACGCCTTCCTGGAACAAAAATAGGTTGTCGTGAAGGTGATTGTGGTGCTTGTACTGTTTTAGTTGGAACATTAAAAGAGAATAATTCTATTGAGTACAAAAGTATTACTTCATGTATTTCTCCTCTAGGAAATGCACATGGAAAACACATTGTCACTATTGAAGGCACTAATCTTCCAAAAGAATTAACCGTTACACAATCCGCAATAAAAGAAAACCATGCCTCACAATGTGGGTTTTGTACTCCAGGATTTGTGGTGTCTTTAACTGGTTTTGCTCTTTCACATTCTAAAAAAAATAGGGATAAGGCTTTAGACGCTATAAGTGGAAATATCTGTAGATGTACGGGATATAAATCGATTGAAAAAGCGGTAGATGATATCTGTGAGAAGTTAGAATCAGCTGATTCTGAAAAATCATTACAATCGTTAATTGATAATGGATTCATTCCAAGTTATTTTTCAGAAATACCAGAACGTTTAAATCAACTACAAATAAAAAGCAACTCTCAATCTGGAATGACCTACGTTTCTGGAGGGACAGATTTGTATGTTCAAAAAGCTGATAATTTAATAAACAATAAGGTTCATCTTATTTCAGATGATAACTCTTTAAAAGGTATACATATTGAAGATAACACCTGTACAATTGGAGCTGGAACTACAGTTTCAGACCTTTGGAATCATAAAGCATTGAATACCGTTTTTCCAAACTTAAAAAAACATCTCAAATTAGTGTCTTCCGAACAAATACGGAATATGGCGTCTATTGGTGGTAATTTTGTAAACGCCTCACCTATTGGAGACATGACTATCTTTTTTTTAGCCCTTAATAGCAACATTACAATTATTAACCCTGAAGGTAATGAAAGACAAATTCCATTAAATCAATTTTATCAAGGCTATAAAACCTTCGATTTAAAAGACGATGAACTTATTAAAGATATCCAATTCCAATTACCTTCAAAACACGCAAAATTCAATTTTGAAAAAGTAAGTAAGCGAACACATTTGGATATTGCAAGTGTAAATTCGGCTATCAGTATTACTGTTAAAAATAATAGTATTGAAGATGCTTATGTGTCGATTGGAGGCGTATCTGCAATTCCAAAGTATTTATTTAAAACTTCAGCATTTTTAAACGGAAAGCCATTACATAGAACAACTATTTTGGAAGCAAACCAAATACTTCAAAGTGAAATTTCTCCCATTAGTGATGTTAGAGGTTCAAGCGATTATAAGCGTCTTTTAGCAAGACAATTATTCTTTGCTCATTTTATAGGATTGTTCTCTCATCAGTTTCAACTAACCGATTTTGTACAACATGCATAAAAACAAATCACATAACGATTTAGAACTTAAAGTGAATACTGTTTCAAATGCTTTAAAACAAAGCATAAAAAACATAGATGCCTATACCCATGTTCGCGGAGAATCTATTTATGTTGATGATGTTAATGTAAGAGAAGGTACTTTATTTGGAGTTGTATTCGATTCACCAAAAGCACATGGAATAATTAAAAACATTGATTATTCCAAAGCAAAAAAATTAGATGGTGTCTCACGCATTTTTACATATAAAGATATTCCTGGTGAAAATCAAATTGGTGGTATTATTCCGGATGAACCTTTATTTTCGGAAGATGAAATCCATTTTTGGGGACAACCAATTGCTTTTATTGTTGCAGAATCTGAATTTATTGCACGACAAGCGCGACGATTAATTACAATAGAAATAGAAGAACTTCCTGTAATTACAACCTGCAAAGAAGCCAAAGAAAAAGGCAGCTTTATTAATGCACCACGTTCTTTTAGTTTAGGAAATACTGATGACGCCTTTAAAAGCTGTGACTATATTTTTGAAGACGAAACATTCTCCAACGGTCAAGAACAACTTTATTTAGAAACACAAGGTGCTTATGCTGAACCATTAGAAAATGGTAACATAAAAATCACATCTTCTACACAAGGCCCTACTGCTGTCCAGAAAACTACTGCCAATGTTTTAGGAGTACCAATGCATAAAATTGAAGTTGACGTTACGCGTCTTGGTGGTGGCTTTGGTGGTAAAGAAGACCAAGCAACGCCTTGGGCTGTTATGGCTGCTTTGGCAACACATCATTTAAACCAATCTGTCAAATTAATTTTAAATCGGCATGACGATTTGCGTATGACAGGAAAACGGCATCCGTATGAAAGCACCTTTAAAATAGGTTTATCTAAAGATCTAAAAATTTTGGCTTACGAAGTCGAGTTTTTACAAAACTCTGGCGCTGCGGCCGATTTATCCCCAGCAATTGCTGAACGAACACTATTTCATGCCACCAACAGTTATTATATCGAAAATGTAAAAACAACCGTTTTAAGTTGTAAAACCAACTTGCCACCAAATACGGCATTCCGTGGTTTTGGTGGCCCACAAGGTATGTTTGTTATAGAATCTGCCATTGCAAAAGCGGCTTCAGAAATTGGTGTTTCAGCACAAGAAATTCAGGAAGCTAACTTATTAAAAGAAGATAATGAGTTTTCTTATGGCCAAATTGCAACTCAGGTTGAAGCTCGTAATTCCTGGCAATCTGCAAAGTCTAATTTTAATTTTGAAACACTAAAAAAGGAAGTTGAAGATTTTAACAGTACAAGTTCAGCATTTAAAAAAGGTATCTCATTAATGCCAATTACATTTGGCATTTCGTTTACCAATACGCCTATGAATCATGCTCGTGCTTTGGTACATATTTATCTCGATGGAAGCGTTGGCATTAGTACAGCAGCTGTAGAAATGGGACAAGGTGTAAATACAAAAATGCTTCAACTTGCTGCACAAGTATTTTCAATCAATCCTAAAAAAGTAAAAATTGAAACTACTAATACAACTCGTGTTGCAAATACATCACCATCAGCTGCAAGCTCAACAGCAGACCTAAACGGAAAAGCTGTTTTGAAAGCCTGTAATACTTTACTTGAAAGACTTAAAATAGTGGCTTCAGAAGAATTAAAGACTAGCAAAGTACATCTTGAAATAAAAGACGAAACTGTTTTAGTAAATGGTACAAAATCGGCTTTAACTTGGGATGAACTCATCGCAAAAGCCATGTTGAAGCGTATAGCGTTAACCGAAAACGCACACTACGCAACACCTGAAATCCTCTTTGATAAAACCAAAGAAAAAGGGCATCCGTTTGCCTATCATGTATATGGAACAGCCATTATTACAACTACTGTAGATTGCACTCGTGGTACTTATACTTTTGATGCTATTAAAATTGTACACGACTACGGAAAAAGTATGAGTAAAGGCATAGATTTAGGTCAGGTTGAAGGCGCACTTGCACAAGGTATTGGTTGGATGACTATGGAAGAAATCGCTTTTGGCAAAGATGGACGATTATTGTCTAATGCTTTATCTACTTACAAAGTCCCTGATTTATTTTCAACTGCAAAAACCATTGATGTTTTACCTTTAGAAACGAAAGGTAATGATATGGCCATTTTAAAATCAAAAGCTGTTGGCGAGCCTCCTTTAATGTATGGTATTGGTGCATATTTTGCGATTCAAAATGCAATAAAGGAATTCAATCCAAACTACAAATTAAAGTTTCATGCACCAATGACTCCTGAAAAAGTATTGATGAGTTTATATGAATAATTTTTTAGCACATAGCAAACGATGCTTTATCAACAATCAATTTGTCGAGGCGACACTTTATATAAAAAATGATAAGATTCATCAAATTTTTAATGGTTATCATCCCTTAGATAATATCTCCCTTTTAGATTATAGCAATCTCATTGTAATACCTGGAATTATTGATGTTCATGTGCATATAAACGAACCAGGACGTGAGGATTGGGAAGGCTTTGAAACAGCTACAAAAGCAGCTGCCATTGGCGGTGTTACTACGCTTATTGAAATGCCTTTAAACGCCAATCCTGTTACAACAACTTCTGAAGCTTTTCAAATTAAACAGACAGCTTCTAATAATAAACTCCATGTGAATTGCGGATTTTACGGAGGTATTATCCCAACAAATTCAGATGATATTGAAGATTTAATCAAAGCTGGTGTTTTTGGTATCAAAGGTTTTTTAACACATTCCGGAATTGACGAATTTCCAAATGTGAACAAAACTCATTTAGAAGCCATTGTGCCAATTTTAAAAACCTATGATATTCCACTATTGTTACATTGTGAATTGAGTGATACTAATGTTCCAGAAGTTAATAACCCAAAAAGCTATCAGGAGTATTTATATTCAAGGCCACAACATTGGGAAACCAATGCTATTGATTTGGCTTTAGATATTCAAAAGAAATTTGATATTAAAGTTCATATAGTTCATTTATCAGCTTCGGAAGGTTTAGAGCGTATAAAAAAACGTAAACAAAAAACCAATAAATTAACCGTTGAAACCTGTTCGCATTATTTATATTTTAACGCTGAGAACATTCCAGATGCTTCTCCAATTTATAAGTGTGCCCCTCCAATCAGAGAAAAAGAAAACAATAACTTGCTTTGGAATGCAGTATTAAATGATGATTTTAATTTTTTAGCATCCGATCATTCTCCTGCTCCTCCAGAACTAAAACAATTAGAAAGTGGCGATTTTTTTAAAGCTTGGGGTGGCATTTCAGGCTTGCAATTTACGCTTCCTTTATTGTATTCCAAAGGAAGGCAAAGAGGACTTACGCTTGAAAAATTAATTCCGTTGCTCACCAAAAATCCAGCACAATTTTTAGGATTAGAGCAGCAAAAAGGAAAATTACAAGAAGGTTTTGATGCCGATATTACAGTTTGGGATGATACAAAAGCTTTTACAATTACTGAAGAATCTATTCAGCATAAACATAAAGCTACACCTTATGCAAACGAAATGCTTTTTGGAAAAGTAATTCATACATTTGTTAACGGCACACAAGTCGTTGAGAATTCAAAACTAAAAACCCTTCAACAAGGGAGATTATTACTAAAACATAATTAATGCTTGAAGGTAAACTTAAAAAATACACAGACCTTGCTTCCGAGAAAATTGGTGGACAAGTACTCTATGCAACAGACGATTTTTTTGCTGAAAAAGAAAACCTAATCAAAGAAGGTCGTGGTATTTTTATTCCAGACAAATATACCGACCATGGAAAATGGATGGACGGCTGGGAATCTAGGCGTAAACGTACTCCAGGTCACGATTGGGCTATCATTAAACTGGGTGCTGAAGGCATTATAAAAGGCTTTGATATTGATACCAATCATTTTTTAGGGAATCATCCGCCTTTTGCCTCGGTTGAAGCTATTAATTTAGGAGACGAAAATTTATTTTGGAGTAAAGCCGACGAACTCGATTGGGAAGAAATATTACCTAAATCACCTTTAAATCCTGGCAGTCAGCATTTCTTTGAAATTGATTTCGATAACGTATATACACACGTAAGATTACTCATTTATCCTGATGGAGGTGTCGCTCGTTTTAGAGTTTATGGCGACGTTTTTAAAGATTGGTCTCGTGTCAATTCAGAAGAAATAATAGATTTGGCTCTAGCAAATAACTGTGGCAAAGCACTATGCTGTAACGATATGTTTTTTAGTGCTATGGATAATTTAATTGCACCAACAACTGGAAAAAATATGGGAGACGGTTGGGAAACAAAACGCAACCGAACACCCAATAATGAAGATTGGGTTACCATTAAATTGGGACACCAAGGCATTGTCAACAAAATAATTGTGGATACCAAACATTTTAAAGGCAATTACCCAGATGCTTGTGCTATTGATGCTTGTAATAGTAATAATGATGAAGATATTATAGATAACAATGTACAATGGTTTCCATTATTGGAAAAACAAAAATTAGAAGCCGACCAAATGCATCATTTTGAAAGCTCTTTTATAAATGAACACGACACCATAACTCATATTAAATTAAAGATTTATCCTGATGGAGGTATTAGCAGATTGCGTATTTTGGGAACTATAAAATAAATTAAATGATAGAGATTTTTTTAGGTATAGCTTGGTTAATAATATTCATTATAATAGTTGTTGTAACTTACAAACTACATCATTTAATCAAGTTTTATAAAGCAGAAAATAATGACGAAAAAGCAGAATCATTACAAACATCTCAAAATTGGTTTTATGCGTTTATTGTCATTGCAAGTATTGGTGGTATTGGGATTCTCTATTTATTTTTAAAAGGTACTATCTGGGAAAGCCACTTGTTTGAATGGCTAAACTTAACGGTCCGTTGGATGCATATTACCTTTGGTATTGCTTGGATTGGTGCCTCTTTTTATTTTGTATTTTTAGAAAACGCTTTAAACCGAACTAAAGATATAAGAGATGAATTGGCTGGAAATCTCTGGGCTGTTCATGGTGGCGGATTCTACTATTTAGAAAAATACAAACTAGCTCCAAAAAAAATCTCAAAAGATTTACATTGGTTTAAATACGAAGCCTATTTTACTTGGCTTTCTGGGTTCTGTTTATTGGCAATTGTCTATTATTTTAATGCAAAATCATTTTTAATAGATCCCGAAGTTTTAGATATAAGTGTTGCATCTGCAATAACTATTAGTATTGTTTCATTAATTATTGGTTGGATAATCTACGACCAAATGTGTAAACGCTTAATTAGCAATAAACTTGTTTTCACTATTGCTATGACAGTATTTTTAATCTTTTTTGCATGGTTTTACGCTCAAGTTTTTAGTGGAAGAGCAGCGTACATACATTTTGGCGCTTTAATAGGCACCTTAATGGCTGCCAATGTGTTTTTCATTATCATTCCTGGGCAAAAACGCATGGTAAATGCCGCAAAAAAAGGATTAGCACCAAATCCAGAAGACGGCAAAGCCGCTTTTATTCGCTCGTATTCTAATAACTATTTTACGCTTCCCGTATTATTTATTATGATAAGCAATCATTTTCCGAGTACCTTCGGAAATACCTATCAATGGATTGTACTTATTGCCATTACTTTAGGAAGTGCAGGTATAAAACACTATTTAAACGCACGCGAAAAAGGGCAACTTTCGGTTTGGGTAATGCCAATTTCTGTGTTACTTTTGTTATCCGTAGCATTTGTTACAGCACCTGAAAAACCTAAATATGAAGCGTGTACCGAAACGGTTTCTTTAGAACAAGTAAGTACCATTATTAATAATAGGTGCACTACATGTCATTCAGCAAATCCAACGGACGCTATCTGGAAAGTAGCGCCTAATGGTGTAAAATATGACACCGCAGAGCAAATTTACAACCTGAGAGATAAAATTTTTCAGCGTGTTGTGGTAGTAAAAAATATGCCCTTCAACAATAACCAAACTGGAATGACTCAAGAAGAACGCGATGTCATTAATTGTTGGATAAATCAAGGCGCACCAAAATAAAAGCAGATGATAACATTAAACATACTCAATTCACTATCAGAAAAAGAAGCACATAAACATCTTGAAAAATGTTGTGTGTCCAAAACTTGGATTTCAAAAATGGTAGCGTTAAGACCCTTTTCTTCAGAAGAAGATGTCCTTAAAAAAGCAGCTTCTATTTGGTATAATGATTGTTCACTTGAAGATTTTAAAGAAGCTTTTACTGGACATCCAAAAATTGGAGATGTAGATAGCTTAAAAGAAAAATTTGCTCATACTAAGGATTGGGCAAATAACGAGCAATCCAAAATGGCTGAAGCCAATACGCAAACCATTGAAGCGTTATCAGAAGCAAATACACAATACGAAGCCAAATTTGGTTATATTTTTATTGTCAGTGCAAGTGGAAAATCGGCCAGTGAAATGCTCGCCATTATTAATACCAGATTGCAAAACAAAAAAGAAGATGAAATTTATGTCGCCATGAACGAGCAACATAAAATTACTGTAATTCGGTTGGATAAATTAATTAAAGGGTTAACTGAAACAGCTGGTTTACAAAGTCATATTACAACACATGCTTTAGACACATCTGTTGGAACACCAGCAAATGGTATGATTATTACTTTAAAAGGACTACGAGATAATCTGTGGAAACCTATGAGTGTTGGTAATACTAATATTGATGGACGTCTTAGTGATGTGCTTCCTCCAGGCAGGATATTAATTCCGGGAGTTTATGTAATGTCGTTTAACACACATGCTTACTATGAAAGCAAAACACAAAAAGGCTTTTACCCTGAAGTTTCTATACAGTTTGAAGTCACAGACAGTAGTCATTACCATATTCCATTATTAATTAATCCGTTTGGGTATACCACATATAGAGGGAGTTAAAAATATATCGTCATTACGAGAAATAAAATGACGAAGTAATCTTTTGAATTGAAGTTAAAAACATACAGATTGCCACGTCCTTTGTCCTCGCAATGACATTAAACAATAATATCAAAAAAAATGAATTTAAGTATTTCAGAAGATAAAAAATCACGCATATTTGGCAACTTAAAAATTGCCAATACCACATTCAATAAAATTTATCGTGGCGATAGAGAAGACAGGCAACCCATACATACAGTATATGGCGGCGCTAACCTTTTTAAATCTAATACCACACAAGTCTTAGGTACAATCGCTTTAAAATCTTTATTGCATTATGCCCCTAACTTTATAGAATTTGGGAAAGCCTTTCAGCTCAATGGGTTTGAAAATTTTCCAAAAGAGGATAACGCTCAAAAAGCACTCATTGATGAACTTAATACGCTTTCAAAAGAGGAATTAAAACATCATTATGCTGGATTTTCATATTGCATTTATAAAAAGGTAATCGTAAAATTAAAGCGTGAAGCTGTCGAAGATTTTAGAATAGATTTTGAAGATGGTTTTGGAAATCGTTCAGACAAAGAAGAAGACGACACAGCAATTACGGCGGCAACTCAGGTAGCAAAAGGCATGCAAGACAATACGCTTTCGCCTTTTATTGGGATTAGAATAAAACCGTTTACCGAAGAATTAAAAGAACGTGGTTTACGCACACTTGATATCTTTTTAACCACTTTACTCACAGAGACCAATGGGAAGTTACCAAATAATTTTGTAGTCATGCTTCCAAAAGTGACTATTCCCGAGCAGATTATTGCTTTGGTATCATTTTTTGAAATTATAGAGGAACAATTCCACTTGGAATCTGGAGCTTTAAAAATGGAGATTATGGTCGAAACCACACAATCTATTATTGATTATACAGGAACAAACCCCTTATACCGTTTTATTTTAGCAAGTAAAGGACGTTGCATTGCAACACATTTTGGCACTTACGATTATACAGCCTCAAACAACATTACAGCAAGATATCAAGAAATGGATCATGATGTGTGTGATTTTGCGCATTATATGACCAAAGTCGCCTTAAATCATACTGGTGTTTGGCTTTCTGATGGTGCAACCAACACTATGCCTATCGGACCTCATCGTGGCGAATTAACCGAAGCTCAAGAACAAGAAAATAAAACTGTGGTACATCGTGCATGGTTGAAAGGCTATAAACATATTCGGCATTCGTTATATAAAGGACTATATCAAGGTTGGGATTTGAATCCTGCGCAACTACCTATGCGTTACACAGCAGTTTATGCCTTCTTTTTAGAGAGTTATGACGATGCTGTTTTACGCTTAAAAACCTTTGTTGTAAAAGCAGCCCAAGCGACTTTAATTGGTGATACTTTTGATGATGCCGCCACAGGACAAGGACTCTTAAATTACTTTTTAAAAGCTTTAAATAGTGGTGCAATTACCATGGATGAAGTGCTTGCAACCGGCTTAACTCTGGATGAAATTAGAACACGTTCGTTTGCGAAAATTTTGAAGGATAGACGAGCAAAGATGAAGTAGTTTTGTCATTCAGCTAGAGCGACCAAAGAAGCGACGAGGAATCTCATTATGAGATTCTTCACTTTAGACTGTCTTAAACGTCAGTCAAAAGATTCAGAATGACAATTATTACCCTTTATAATGCTCTTTCAACAATTGCGCAACTACACTAATGGCTATTTCTTTAGGTGAGTTTCCTCCTATTTCTATACCAATAGGACAAACTACATTGGTCATACCCTCTTTAATAGATAGTTCGTTAACCAACATATTATGAAACCGCACACGCTTGGTTTTACTACCAATAAGTCCTAAGAATTTAGTGTCGTTTTGTAACGCCATAGCTATAATATCAAAATCGATAGTATGGTCATGAGTCATTACAAGTACAAAGCAATTGTTGCCCCAATGCACTGCTTCTTTAAATGTTTTAAAATCATTTATGCTCACCGTACACTTTGCAACATAATCTTCAAACTCTATATTGGAGAGCCAACCGTCTCTGGAATCTATTAAATTCACCTGAAAAGGGGTGTCCTTTAACAATTGACATATTTCAACACCAATATGTCCTGCTCCAAATAAAAATAGTTCTGGTGATTGGTTCATAGACTCTATAATTAATTCAACTTTTCCACCACAGCATTGCTCAAATTCTGGCCCTAAAGTGTATGAAAGTTCTATTATTCTGTTTTCATTAATGGCAATTATTGCCTCATCAATTGCTAGAAACTCTAACTTTCCTCCTCCAACGGTTCCAAATATGTCTTTCTTTTTAGTGACAATCATTCTGGAACCAACTACACAAGGTGTAGACCCTAAGCATTTAGTAACTGTAACCAAAGCAATGGGGACTCTTTTAGTTTTAAAATCGTTTAATAATTCAATCCAATTGGTCATAACACTTAAAACACATCTAAAAATAAGATTTTTTCTATGAAGTAAATCTATAAGAATAAAAACCCTCCTTAGATAAATTACCTAAAGAGGGTTTTATAAATATGTGTTATTTTTAAAATTATCTACTGTTTTTTAAACTTTGAAATACCTTCTTTAAGCCAGTTGTAATACACTTCGGCATCTGGTGTATAAGCTATTGGATCAATCAGATTTTCTTCATTATAATCCAACAGCACATAAAACGGTTGTGAATTGGCTTTATATTTTATGGTTTGAAATTCACTCCACTTCTGACCAATATACTTTAACTTCTTTCCAGGTCGTAATTGTGACTCTACAATTTCATCAGCTTCTAACTTACGCTTGTCATCCACATACAACGAAATTAGCACTACCTCATTCTTTAAAATATTTAAAACATTAAGTTTTGGCCATACATTCTGTTCCATTTTTCTACAGTTAACACAAGCCCAACCAGTAAAGTCTAACATTACTGGTTTGCCTACTTTTTTAGCATAAGCCAATCCTGTATCATAATCGTGGAACGCCATAATATCATGAGGTGCTAACAGGTGAGCCCCTTCTGGTAAATCGCCATGATTTGCTGTAACTGAGCCTCCAACTTTTGTAAAACCAACACCATAAGGCGATTCACTATAATCTTGTGGTGGTGGAAAAGCACTAATTAAATTTAAAGGTGCTCCCCAAAGTCCCGGAATCATATAAATTGTGAATGTTAACACGATGAGTCCTAATCCTAATCTTCCAACCGAAATATATTCTAAAGGAGAATCGTGTGGTAAGCGTATTTTTCCAAAGAGATAGAATGCTAATGCCCCAAAAACGGCTATCCAAATAGCAATAAAAACCTCTCGCTCTAAAATATGTAATTGTAATACTAAATCAGCTTGCGATAAGAATTTGAATGCCAATGCTAGTTCTAAAAATCCTAACACTACTTTAACTGTATTTAACCAGCCACCTGACTTTGGCAATGAATTTAGCCATCCAGGAAAAGCTGCAAATAATGTAAATGGTAAGGCTATGGCTAATGAAAAGCCTAACATCCCTACAATAGGGCCAATTTTATCACCTCCAAATGCTGCTTCTACTAAAATTGCTCCTACAATTGGGCCTGTACAAGAAAAAGAAACTATGGCTAAAGCTAATGCCATAAAAAAGATACCTATCAATCCGCTCTTGTTAGACTGTGCATCTGCTTTATTTGCCCAGGATTGAGGTAACGTAATTTCGAATGCGCCTAAAAAGGATACCGCAAATACCATTAATAATAAGAAGAATATAACATTGAACCAGATATTAGTTGCTAATGCATTTAAAGCACTTGGCCCAAATATAACTGAAACTAATACTCCTAATAACACGTAAATAACAACAATACTAACACCGTAAATTATTGCGTTTTTTATCCCTTGTACTTTGTTTTTACTTTGTTTGGTAAAGAAGCTCACGGTTAACGGTATCATAGGGAACACACAAGGCGTTAATAACGCTGTAAATCCAAAAATAAAAGCTATAATAAATGTACTCCAAAGACTTCGCTTGGATTCTGATTTTGAGTCATCAACAGTAGTTGTTTCCTTTTGCTTTTGAACTGTTACACTTGTTACTTCTCTACTTGTAGTTGATGCTCCAGAAAGGTTAAACACCAAATCTACTTCGGTTGGTGGTAAACATTTTTCATCATCGCAGACCATATATTCCACAAAACCATTAATTGTGGTTTTATCGCCTAATACTTCTATTTTTTGTTCAAAAACAGCCTTATTCTCAAAAAACTTAATACGCATTTCAAAAACAGGATCGTCTATCGTATGCCCTTCTTCTTCTGACGTAAAACCAAAAATTTTAAATAAACCATTGTCCTCATAAGTAAAGGTAGTTGGAATTGGTCCATCTTCTGGAACACTCTGAGAATATAGATGCCAACCAGCATCAATAGTTGCTGTTGAAATTAGTTTATATTCTGTATCTGAAATTTTCTCTGTACTTGTTGTCCATTTTACAGGGTCAAGAATTTGTGCAAATACATTTGTGCTAATTACTAAAGCGATGATTAAACCTAGTTTTTTCATAATTATTTACATACAAATAAAAATCAAAAATAAGTTAAAGACATTTAGTAATCAATTTTATTAAAATATTTTAACGAAACATTAATTTACTTCAATTTCAATCGATTTTATGTCGTTTATAAGTTGGGTTACAATTTTTACTTTCTTTTAACAGCTTTAATGTAATCTTTTGTATATTTTTCCGAACTAATGCAAATGTATTAGCAACTAATATAAAATGTATTTATATGTCTAAAACATATTATAATCCAGCAGATTTAAGAAAATTTGGAAATATTACAGAATGGAGTAAAGAATTAGGAGAAAAATTTTTTGAATATTACAATTCTGTTTTCAAAGAAGGTGCCTTAACAGCACGTGAAAAATCGTTGATTGCATTGGCGGTTTCCCATGTTGTGAAATGCCCATATTGCATTGATGCGTATTCTAAAGATGGTTTGCAAAGAGGACTAACAAAAGAAGAAATGATGGAAGCAGTACATGCTGGGGCGGCTATTGAAAGTGGCGCTACCTTAGTACATGCAGTACAAATGATGAATAAAGTGAATAAATTGGAAATGTAAGCAGGTTGTTGGTTTTGTTTTTCAAAACAAAACCTTATAAGTTTCTTATTCCAAACAAAAATAAAACAATTGATTACAAAATCACTACATAAACGCGAAAGTGAATTGGCTAATGCTAATAGACAATTAGAAATTTTATCTAATGGTATTTTTAGGCATGATGAACTTCCAAAATTTGCTACTAAAATAAGGGAGACCAATCAATTTCCGTTGCGCCCAAATAGATTAGAGATTCTACAAATAAATGTAGGATATATGTGCAACCAAGTATGTTCGCATTGTCATGTAGATGCTGGTCCAGACCGTAAAGAAATCATGACGCGAGATACTATGAAAATGTGTTTGGATGTTATTAAAAAAACGGGAGCACATACCTTAGATTTAACTGGTGGCGCACCCGAAATGAATCCTGATTTTAGATGGTTTGTTGAAGAAGCTGCAAAAGTTGGAATTAAAGATTTTATAGTTCGTTCAAACCTTACCATAATAAGAACAAATAAAAAGTATTACGACTTACCTAAATTTTTCAAAAAACACAATGTTCACGTAGTCAGCTCTATGCCACATTGGACACGTGGTAAAACAGATAAACAAAGAGGTGAAGGTGTTTTTGACCAATCTATTAAAGCCTTACAAGAATTGAATGCTATAGGTTATGGAATGCCAAATAGCAATTTAAAGTTAGACTTGGTTTACAATCCGTCAGGAGCATTTTTACCTGGAGATCAACAGGCTTTAGAACATGCCTTTAAAAAAGCATTATTAGAAGATTTTAATATTAATTTTCATAGTTTATTTGCCATTACAAATTTACCTATATCAAGATTTTTAGATTATTTAATTGCTTCAGAAAACTATGAAGATTATATGTATTCTCTGGTAGAAGCTTACAACCCATCAGCAGTTAAAAATGTAATGTGTACCAATACTATTTCCATAAGTTGGGATGGTTGGTTATACGATTGTGATTTTAATCAAATTTTAGGTTTAAAGGTTGATAGTAAAGTAAAGCATATCAAAGATTATAATGAAGAATTGCTTCAAAATAGAAACATAATTATTTCGCAACACTGTTATGGTTGTACTGCAGGTGCAGGAAGTAGTTGTCAAGGCACTGTTGCATAAAAATGAAACTAATTTTTTCTTACATAATGGTATTTACTGTCACATTTTCCAATAATGCGCAAAACTCTCTTTCCAAATTATTAAATCAATTTAATGATAGGAGCATCCCTTATATATCTGTTCAGGAATTGGCAATGCCAAAAACTGAAGCTGTTATTTTAGATGCGAGAGAGCAATATGAATACAACACAAGTCATTTAAAGAATGCGATTTATGTAGGGTATAATTTTTTTCAAATAGATTCTATCCAAAAAAAAATACCAAATAAAAATAAAAATATTGTAGTGTATTGTTCATTAGGTATTCGTTCTGAAACTATTGCTAAAAAACTTAAAAAAGCAGGTTACACAAATGTATTAAATCTATATGGTGGAATTTTTGAATGGAAAAATAAAGGATTTAAAGTATTTAATTCCGAAGGAAAAGAGACTGAGAATATTCATGCGTTTTCAAAAGAGTGGAGTAAATGGTTAGTAAAAGGAAATAAAATATATAACTAAAAAACGCTTCATACTTTTTGAAATTATATTAAATGGGACTAATTAGCACAAAAGATTCTGACGGAGATAATGAAATAGCTTACAATTTTCATTTTCCTACTTCAAAGAAAGCACTTATTATATTTACTAGAAATCCAGAATTAGGCAAAGTTAAAACACGATTAGCTAAAACTATTGGTGACGAAGGTGCCTTAAAAATTTATATCCATTTGTTACAACACACCTCTACTTCTGTTGTACAAATAAAAGCAGATAAATTTGTGTTTTACACAAAATCTATTAATAATAATGATGTCTGGGATTCTACTTTATTTAGAAAAAAGTTACAATATGGAGAAGATTTAGGAATGAAAATGGAAAATGCTTTTAATGAGTTATTTTTATTAGGTTATAAAGAAATTGTTATCCTTGGAAGCGACATTTTCGATTTACAACCAAAGCATATTGAAGATGCATTTCATAAATTAGAAAATCACGATGTAGTTATCGGTCCTGCTAAAGATGGTGGTTATTATTTACTAGGCATGAAAACCTTACATCCTCAAGTGTTTAAAAATAAAAAATGGGGAACTGATACTGTTTTTCAAAA
This sequence comes from uncultured Flavobacteriaceae bacterium, assembly GCA_964418645.1. GTDB lineage: Bacteria > Bacteroidota > Bacteroidia > Flavobacteriales > Flavobacteriaceae > JAADHG01. The sequence continues at coordinate 4,934 of CAYQME010000006.1, read as the reverse complement.
TACTATAAACGACTTACAAAGTGAAAGCGTATTTTTGCTTAAAGTATTAAATGATATTGATGTTTATGAAGACATTAAAGATATTGAAGAATTAAAAGCGCTCATCAAAAGATGAATAAATACATAGACGAAACTGCTTCATATTTACAAGAAAAAGGATTTGATAATCCAGAAATAGGCATCATTCTAGGCACAGGATTGGGGTTGCTTGTTAATGAAATTGAGATTTTAAAAGAAGTAAGTTACAATCACATTCCAAATTTCCCAACGGCTTCAGTCGAGTTTCATAAGGGCAAACTTATTTACGGCATTTTAGAAAGCAAAAAAGTAATGGTCATGCAAGGACGCTTTCATTTATACGAAGGTTATTCATTACAAGATGTGACCTACCCTGTGCGCGTGATGGAAAAATTAGGTATTAAAACGCTTTTAGTTTCTAATGCTGCAGGAGCTATAAATCTCAACTTTAAAAAAGGAGAGCTAATGCTTATTGATGATCACATTAATCTTCAAGGAAGCTCACCACTAGCGTTTAAAGGAGTAGAAGAATTAGGTAAACGCTTTACAGATATGAGTGCGCCTTATGACACAGAGATAAACACTAGATTTGAAACTATTGCTAAAAACCATACGATAACACTCCATAAAGGTGTTTATGCTAGTGTGGTTGGGCCACAATTGGAAACTCGAGCCGAATACAAAATGCTTAAATTTATTGGAGCTGATGCTGTTGGAATGAGTACCGTTCCCGAAATAATTGTAGCCAATCATTTAAATTTAAAAGTGGTAGCAGTGTCAGTTTTAACAGATGAATGCGACCCAAATAACTTAAAACCTGTTGATATTGCAGAAATTATTGCTATAGCTGTAAAAGCTGAGCCAAATATGATAACATTATTTAAAGAATTAATAAAGACCCTATAATATGAGCTATTTAAAAACCACTCACGATGTATATAAAGAAGCAGCACTAATGCCAGATGTTGGTTTATGCTGTACCTCAAACCCGATTTGGGAATTGCCTGGATTAAAAATTCCTAAAATAATGCAGGAAATGAATTATGGCTGTGGAAGTACCGTTCATGCGCGCGACTTAACAAATAACCCAAAAATGCTTTATGTAGGTGTTGGAGGCGGGATGGAACTTTTGCAGTTCTCTTATTTCAATCGTAAAAAAGGAGGTGTCATTGGTGTTGATGTTGTTGATGAAATGCTGGAAGCATCTCGGAAAAATTTCATCAAAGCCGAAGCACAAAACCCTTGGTTTAAAAGTGAATTTGTAGAACTTAAAAAAGGGGATGCCCTTCATTTGCCTATTGATGATAACAGCATTGATGTGGCCGCTCAAAATTGCTTATTCAATATTTTTAAAGAAGGTGACCTTAAAAAAGCTATCGCCGAAATGTATCGTGTATTAAAACCACATGGTCGTTTAGTAATGAGCGATCCCACTTGCGAGCAACCAATGAATGAAAATTTACGTAATGATGATAGACTTAGAGCCTTATGTTTAAGCGGAAGTCTTCCAATTGCTGAATATGTAAAAATGCTTACCGATGCTGGCTTTGGCACTATTGAAATTAGAGCTAGAAAACCCTATAGAATCCTAGACCCTAAACATTATGACACCGATGAATTAATCTATATTGAATCTATCGAAGTCGCTGCCATTAAAGATCCAATGCCAAGTGATGGTCCTTGTGTATTCACTGGGAAAGCAGCAATTTACTTTGGTAAAGACGATTATGTTGATGATAATGCAGGACACATTTTGCTTAAAAATCAACCTTTAGCCATTTGCGATAAAACAGCTGGTAACTTAGCAGCTTTAGGTAGAGATGATATCTTTATAAGTGAATCCACCTACCATTATGATGGTGGAGGGTGTTGTTAATTTTAGATTTAAAAGATGAGATTAAAAATAGCTATACTATTTATTTTTTTAGGTATCAACATTAGTGTTACTGCACAAAATTTTGATCATTCTAAATGGAACGAAATTCTTCAATCTTGTGTAAACAATGATGGTAAGGTCGATTATAAAGGATTTAAAGCAAATAAAGAAAATTTGGAAGTTTACTTGAATGCCCTATCTAAAAACACCCCACAAGATTCTTGGACAAAAGCAGAGAAATTAGCCTATTGGATTAATGCTTACAATGCTTTTACCATTAAACTTATAATTGATAATTATCCTTTAAAAAGTATTAAAGACATTAAAAATCCTTGGGATATAAGTTTTATAAAATTAGGGGGTAAATCTTTTACACTAAACGATATTGAACATAAAATACTGCGTAAAATGGACGACCCACGTATTCATTTCGGGATTGTTTGTGCTTCACTATCTTGTCCTAAATTACAAAATGCGGCTTTTGAAGCTTCAAAAATTGACACACAACTAACCCATGCTGCAAAAGAATTTTTAGCAGATTCTAAACGTAATAATATCTCTCAAAATAGTATTGAAATTTCAAAAATTTTCAAATGGTTTGCTTCAGACTTTAAACAAAATGGCTCTTTAATTGATTTTTTAAATACCTATTCAGACATTACCATTTCGCAAAACGCTAAAAAAAGTTTTAAAGATTACGACTGGAATTTGAATGAATAAAATTTCAATAATTATTCCTATACTAAACGAAGCAAAAATCATTAACAATTTGCTTCAACATTTGCTTGAAAATTCTTCAATTAAAAATCTATCTGAAATCATTGTAGTTGATGGAGGTAGTACTGATGGTTCTCAAGAAATAGTTTCAAGTTTTGTCACTTCGAGTGAATCAAATGTCAGTTTGAGCGCAGTCGAAAACAAATTTGATTTGTATCGAGAAGCCAGTAAAGAGGTTCTAGATACAAAATACTCTATTGAGAATTCCACCCGAACTAACATAAAATTATTAACCTCGTCAAAAGGACGTGCTAAACAGATGAATGTTGGTACAAAAGTAGCAACAGGAAACATTCTATATTTTTTACATGCTGATGCTTTCCCTCCAAAGCATTTTGATGAATACATTATTCAAGAAGTAGAGAAAAATAATCTCGCAGGGTGTTTTAGAATGCAATTTGACCATAACCATTGGTGGTTACGCTTAGCCAGTTGGCTTACACAATTTAGGTGGCGCGCTTGTAGAGGTGGCGATCAAAGTCAGTTTATCACTAAAATCTTATTTAATGATATAGGAGGTTTTGATGAAAACTACATAATTTATGAAGACAATATCCTGATTAACGCGCTTTACGCTAGAAAAGAATTTGTAATTATTCAACATAAAATAAAAACCTCAGCAAGATGCTATAAAAGAAATGGTATATGGAAACTGCAATATCACTTTTGGGCAATTTATGTGAGAAAGTGGTTTGGGTCTTCAGCTGAAGAATTACATCGTTACTACAAAAAGCATATTGTTTAATACTTTAAATACATATCTTTTATAACATATTCAACAGGTTTGTTCTGTGGTGTAAATTGTGTGTTTTTTTGACCTCCTGTGCCTTCGTAATTATGGTGCCATTTCCAAATAAAACCTCCAGCAAACCAATCTTCATTCCAAAATTCTTCAAAAAGAGCTTGAGTGGCATTTGTTTGTGCTTTAAGATTGACTTGAGTCATGCTTCTATCACTCTTCCAAGGTTCTTTTCCAGTATAATCAACACTTCTATAACCAAATTCTGTAAACAGAATTGGTTTACTATGATTAATGGAAATGTCTTTAATTACCTCCTTATGTAGTTTCCAACCTTGCTTACAATCCTCAATGTTTGGTGTTTTACTACTACTTACAGGAAAATAAGCATCTATCCCTATATAATCCAAAGCATTCCAAAAAGGGGTGCGTTTAAATTCGTCCCAATTGGCTGCATAAGTTAATTTTCCTTTATAAACTTTCTTTATTTGTACAATTAAATTTTTCCAGTATGTTGGTCTACCTTCAATGAACTTCTCTAATTCTGTTCCTATACAAAAAATTTCTGCATTAATTTCTTGCGCCAATTCAGCAAACTCTAAAACAAATTTGGAATATGAAGTTTCTAATATGCTCCAGTTATTTTCAGTTGTCATTTCTATAAACCCTGTATACTCACCATGCCAAACCCAAATTTGTGGTTTCAACATAATCTTTATCCCTTTCTTTTGAAATACTTCAGCATATTGTTTTACACCTTCTTTAGTCTCTCCAAACCATTGCCGATCTGTGTTAAAAACAATTTTGGGATGTTTTAAATCTCTAATAAATCCAAATGGCATTATTGCTGCATAATTGGCATTTAAATTTACAATTGGATTAATATGATCTTCAGACAATGCTTTTCGTGAAGCTACAAAACTTACGCCATTTATTTTTTTGGATGGATTTGGAGCCATTGCACAAGAGGCTATAAACAGCACTATAAAAACTCCATAAAATACTCTCATAGAAAAAAATTATTGCCTAAATTTAAACAACCTGAAAATATTATTTTAAGGTTTTAACATATCATTCGACATAATACTGAATATCACCCAAAATATATGGAGCATATCGTTATAATTGGCAACGGAATTTCTGGAATAACTGCTGCAAGACATATTAGAAAATTGTCTGATAAAAAAATTACAATAGTTTCAGCTGAAACCGATTATTTTTTCTCAAGAACGGCTTTAATGTATGTCTATATGGGGCACATGAAGTTTGAGCATACACAACCTTACGAAAATTGGTTTTGGGAAAAGAATAGAATAGACCTTAAAAAAGGCTTTGTTAAACGTATTGAAACCAAAACGAAAACCCTTCATTTTGCTAAAGGCGACAGCCTTTATTACGACAAGTTAATCATTGCTACAGGAAGTAAACCCAATAAATTTGGTTGGCCTGGGCAAAATTTAGACGGCGTTATGGGAATGTACCATAAACAAGATTTAGATAATTTAGAGAAATTTGCTCCTAATA
>CAYQME010000005.1:0-80980 GCA_964418645.1 uncultured Flavobacteriaceae bacterium | reverse complement strand
TAGAAGAATTATATCCAGGTGTTAAACTATCAATTGGTCCTGCTATTGAAAATGGATTTTACTATGATGTAGATCTTGGAGACAATTCGATTTCTGATAAAGATTTTAAAACCATAGAAGATAAAATGCTAGACATTGCTCGTGGTAAACACGAGTTTAAAATGAAATCTGTTTCTAAAGCTGACGCACTTGCATTATATAAAGTACAAAATAATGAATATAAAGTAGAGCTTATAGAAAACCTCCAGGATGGAGAAATCACATTTTGTGATCATTCAACATTTACTGATTTATGCCGAGGTGGACACATTCCAAACACAGGAATTGTAAAAGCTGTTAAAGTATTAAGTGTTGCTGGAGCTTATTGGAGAGGTGACGAAAATAATAAACAATTAACTCGCGTCTATGGCATATCATTTCCAAAGCAAAAAGAGTTAAAAGAATATTTAGAGTTACTGGAAGAAGCAAAAAAACGTGATCACAGAAAGCTAGGGAAACAACTAGAATTATTTGCTTTCTCTCAAAAAGTTGGTCAAGGATTACCACTTTGGTTACCAAAAGGAACTGCATTGCGGTCACGATTGGAAGATTTTCTTAAAAAAGCACAGCAAAAGGCTGGTTATGAAATGGTAATTACTCCTCATATTGGGCAAAAAGAGTTGTATGTCACTTCTGGTCATTATGCAAAATATGGAGAAGATAGCTTTCAACCAATTAAAACGCCTAAGGAAGATGAAGAGTTTTTACTTAAACCTATGAATTGCCCTCATCATTGTGAAATATATAAGGTAAAGCCTTTTAGTTATAAAGAGTTACCCAAGCGTTATGCTGAATTTGGAACAGTATATCGTTATGAACAAAGTGGAGAACTTCATGGTTTAACAAGGGTAAGAGGGTTTACACAAGATGATGCTCATATATTTTGTACACCTGACCAATTAGATGCTGAATTTAAAAATGTAATTGATTTAGTGTTATATGTATTTGGATCTCTTGGTTTTGAAAACTTTACAACGCAAGTTTCTGTTCGTGATTTAGATAATCCAGATAAATATATAGGAAGCATTGAAAATTGGGAAAAAGCAGAACAAGCTATTATTAATGCTGTAGAAGACAAAGACATTGATTATAATATTGTAAGTGGTGAAGCTGCATTTTATGGTCCAAAGTTAGATTTTATGGTAAAAGATGCCTTAGGAAGACAATGGCAATTAGGCACAATTCAAGTTGATTATACCTTGCCAGAACGTTTTGACCTTACATACAAAGGTAGTGATAATGAGCTTCACAGACCTATTATGATACATCGCGCTCCTTTTGGAAGTATGGAACGTTTTGTTGCTATTTTACTTGAACATACAGGTGGTAAATTCCCATTATGGCTCATGCCAGAACAAGCTATTATTTTATCAATCAGCGAGAAATATGAGAAATACGCAAAAAAAGTTTTAAATTTGATAGAAAATAACGAAATTCGCGCCCTCGTTGATAATAGGAGTGAAACTATGGGGAAAAAAATTCGGGAAGCCGAAATGAAAAAAATCCCATATATGATTATTATTGGTGAGAATGAAGAGAAAGAAAGCAAAATAACTGTACGTCAACATGGTGGCGAAGATTTAGGCCTGATAAGTGTAGAAAAATTTTCAAAGGTTATTGAAGACGAAATAAATAAAACATTAAAACAATTTTAAGTTAAATTAAAAATATAGAGCCATAGCAATACGTAGAAGAAGAAATAGAGGACCAGCAAGAATAATAAAAGAAGATCAGCACAGAATCAACTCTAAAATTAGAAATGAAGAAGTGAGATTAGTTGGCGAAAACATAGAGGTTGGTGTTTACCCAACTAGAAAAGCTTTAGAAATAGCTGATGAGCAAGGTTTAGATCTTGTTGAAATTTCGCCAAAAGCGGTACCTCCTGTTTGTAAAATTATGGACTATAAAAAGTTTCTTTATGAACAAAAGAAACGTGATAAAGCTTTAAAGTCTAAAGCAACAAAAGTTGTTGTAAAAGAAATTCGTTTTGGTCCTAATACAGATGACCATGATTACGAATTTAAAAAGAAACATGCTGAAAAGTTCTTAAAAGATGGTGCAAAATTAAAAGCTTTTGTATTCTTCAAAGGACGTTCAATTATTTTTAAAGAGCAAGGTCAAATCTTATTGTTACGTTTAGCACAAGATTTGGAAGCATTTGGAAAAGTTGAACAAATGCCAAAATTAGAAGGTAAACGAATGATTATGTTTATTGCTCCAAAAAAAGGAAAATAACTTAATATTCAAAATAATATAAGTGAAGTAAATTAAATAAAAGGAGAACAATGCCTAAAATGAAAACTAAATCTAGTGCCAAAAAACGTTTTAAGTTAACAGGTACTGGTAAAATTAAAAGAAAGCACGCTTTTAAGAGTCACATCTTATCAAAGAAGTCTAAAAAGCGTAAGCTTGCATTAACTCATAGTACTTTAGTACATAAGAGTGATGCCGACAACATTAAACAACAATTACGCTTAAAGTAATTGCAGTTTAGGTTAAAATTATTTATAAACCATGGAGTTAGGCTAAATTAAAAGTATCGATTAACGATCGCCTTCTACAAAAAAAATTAAATTATGCCAAGATCAGTAAATTCAGTTGCAAAAAGAGCCAGAAGAAAAAAGGTGCTTAAGCAAGCAAAAGGTTACTTTGGACGTCGTAAAAACGTTTGGACAGTAGCAAAAAATGCGGTTGACAAAGCGATGTTATATTCGTATAGAGACCGTAGAAACAAAAAAAGAACCTTCCGTGCATTATGGATTACGCGTATTAACGCTGGATCCAGACAACATGGGCTGTCTTATTCTCAATTTATGGGAAAATTAAAAGCTAATAATATTGAATTAAACCGTAAGGTTTTAGCAGATTTAGCTATGAATAACCCAGAAGCTTTTAAAGCCATTGTAGATAAAGTAAAATAAGGCATTTCGCCTATAGTATAACAATTTCACTTATTTAAAACCGATTCTTTTTAGAGTCGGTTTTTTTATAGCCAAATTTTTGTTGGGAAAACTCAACATACTTTACAGCATTTCAATGACATGAAAAAAATAAAGAATTTACTAGAAAATTTGTGATTATAATGTGCTAAAAAACTAATTAAGAAGAAAAATAGAAAACAAGATATTAACCCTCAGATGTTCTAATTTTTATAAATTGAACTTGAAGTTAATATAGGTTGTATGAAAAAAGACTAGGAAGCAATTGGGTAATAAATAAGAATGGTAAAAAATATTTTAAAACGAACTTAGGCAACTATTACGCACCTGTTTTTTTACCAAAGTCTCCTTTTTCAACTGCTATTCTTCCAGTTTTTTTACCAAAGTCCCCTTTTTCTACAGCTTCTCTTCCCGTTTTCTTACCAAAGTCTCCTTTTTCAAGGGCTTTTCTAGTTTGATTTGTTTTTGTTTTTTCAGACATGTTTTAGTTTTTTGAATTAATTAATACACTATATTAATAAAAATATGTAAATTAACCAAATCTTAAGCTCCGTAAATAAACACTTTTATTATTGCTTTATTTTTTAAATGAATATAAAAATCTTTTTAAAGGAGTGTAGTAACAGAGATGTATTTAAGCTTCTTTCTATTTATGTAGTCTCTAGTTGGGTAATTCTTCAAGTATTATCTGTTATTGCCCAACCCTTAAATTTACCAGAGCAAAGTATTCCTTTTTTAATTTTATTTCTTATTATAGGGTTCCCACTCTACATAATTTACATATGGAATTCTAGACTGTCTAAATCTTGGAAATCAGAAGAAGATGATACCTCTGAAGAGTTGATGGATAAAAGTAAATTCAGACAAATATATTTTACATTTCTGGGGATTATTCTTTTTTTATCTGGTCTATCAGTAGTCATAATAATTAATAATTCCTTTTCTCTTAGCGACGAATTTAGTTTACCTAAACTAGTTTCTAACGATAAGATTGCAGTATTAAAATTTACAAATAATACAGGTGATGAAAAATTGAATCCAATAGGAAATATGGCTGAATATTGGATTGGCCATGGTATAACTGAAAATAACGCAGGACAAATTATTACTCAAGATATTGTGAAAAGTTATTCAGATGTAATAAAAACTCAAAAAATAAATTTAACTCCTAATGAAATCTTAAATAAATACTTAAACCCAGGTAAAAAAATTACTGGTAGTTATTTTTTAGATGGAAATAAGTTAATATTTAAATCCTCAATAGAGAATGGCCTCACAGGAGAAACATTAATTTCATTAGAAAGTATTGAATGTGATTCTAAAAATCCAATAGACTGTATTGAAACTTTAGGGGGGAAAATAGTAACTTATTTACTTACCAAAGAAAGTGGAGGTCTAAATTTAGAAAATCAACCACCAAAGTATGAAGCTTATAAGACTTTCCTTGATGCGCTAGCGAGCAAAAGAGAAGGTGAATTAGATAAATACTTGGATTTTCTCAATAAAGCTATAACATCAGATTCTAATTTTTTTGAACCCAAGACTCTTAAAATAGCTTATTATTATAATGATGGTCATTATTCAATAGCAGATTCATTAATTAATAACATTAAAAAAAGAACGGGAATAAGTGTTCAACAAAGAAATCTAATAAACATGTATCAAGTTGCCTTAGAAGGCGATAATCGTTTGGTTTATAAATACCAGACAAATGAATATAATATTGCTCCATACAATCTAGTGACTAATACTTCTCAAATGGTTGTGGCGCTTCAATATGTTAATAGACCTGAAGATGTAGAAGCTATTTTTAATGAAACACATTTTGACAATTTTAACTTAGAAAATTGTCAACCATGTATTGATAGAATGTATATTATGGCACTTGCATTTCATGAATTAAAAAACTTCTCAAAAACTATTGAACTTGTAGAGCCTTATGTAAATATTATTGAGGATAAAGATTTTTTGAAGGCAATTATCACTGCCTATGTCTTTTCAAATAACAAAGAAAAAGTTGACATCTTATCAGGTAAAATAAAACTAAAAATCAAAAAAGAAGATCTAATATCAATTAATTTATTTACTGCTCAGCAATATTTATTGATTGGAAAAAACAAAGCTGCAAAAACCTATTTTAATGCTGTTGTTAATACCAAAACAAATAAAAACAATGATTATTTTAAAGCTGAAGCTTATTATGAATTAGGTAATTATGATAAATCAGAACATATTTGTTTAGCTTTATTAAAAGAAAATCCAAATAATCTCAAAACTATTGCCCTCTTAGGAAAATGTTATTTTAAAAATGGAAAATTAGCTAAGGGCAAAAACCTTATTAATGCTTTAGAAGAATTAAGAGGGCCTTATCAATATGGCGAAATTGATTACCGATTAGCAGAAATTTATGCTGCCCAGAATGATGAAGAAAATGTTTTTAAATACTTATTGCAGTCAATAGCATCTGGAAATTTTTACACCAATGTTACTTTTAAAAATGATACCGATTTTATTCCTTTTTTAGATTCTGAAAAGTGGAACAAAATAATGGCTTATTGGCATTAAAATATTTTTAATAAACATTATTATTTACTATACCAACCAAAAAATAAAAAAAGAATTATAACACATGGAAACACTAAATAATTCATTTGCCTTATTAATAGGAATTAAAGACCCTCTACTACCATCTGTTCAGGACGCTACAGATATCGGAGACGTTTTAATTAATAATGCTGGATATTTACCTGAAAATGTTTTTTTGGTTACTAACGAAAAAGCTACAAAAAAGGGAGTTCTTACCGAATTTGATAACTTGATTAAAAAACTTAATGTTGATTCAAAAGTACTTCTATATTATTCTGGACATGGCAAAGCCTATACTGATGGTACATTTTATCTAGAAGTTGAAGGATTTGATAAAGATAAGCCTGATTCTACAGGTATAATTGCCAAGGAATTAAAAAACAAACTAAATAAAATTATTGCTGAACGTTTAATTTTTTTTATTGATAGTTGTTTTGCACAAGGCATGACTAAGGGCTCAGATTTAAAAAATACAGGAGAAAAACAAGATGTTATAGATAATCGTTTACAACAAAACAAAGAACAAAATTTAGAAACACCGGAAGCATTAGTACATGATTTAGACGATGAAGAAGGAATCGCTATTATTTCTGCATGTAAGGACAATCAAAAATCACTTTATTTTCAAGGGGATAGAAATAGCTTATTTACTTCGTATCTCCTCAAAATCTTAAGAGGTCAACATAAAGAAAGATTTGATAGCAAATATATAAAAGTAATGGAAGTTGCAACTTATCTGGTTGAAGAAGTTCCAAAAGATGCTGCAAGAGATAATCTTAAACAAAATCCTTTTGTTAATTTACAAATAGATAAGAATTTTGAACTAAGTAGGGTTCCAAAAGAAAAATTAGATAAGCATAATACACCAAATCTTCCAGATGACCACTTACCTCCAATTGTTGAAAAAAAAGAAGTTAAAAAAGTATTCCGCAAAACAGAAAATGGAAATAACGTAATACTTTTTGTTCACGGTTTCTCAGGTGATGCACATAATACTTTTGGCAAAATTCCTGAGTTATTTGCGCAAGAAAACCGATTAGATGGTTGGGATATGTTTCCGTTTGGTTTTAATGCAAATATAAATCCAGAAATGGGAAAAGATGTTTGGGCTACAGTTAGAGATATTAATAGAGTAACAGACAATCTTAGTTCTGCAATAAAATATAAGTTTAAAGCCTACAATCGCATTGCTATTGTTGCCCATGGTCTTGGCGGCATTGTAGCACAACGTACCATTTTGAATTTAGATAAAAATAATAGAGACAGAATAAGTCATGTATTATTATTTGGAACACCTAGTAATGGTATCACTAATAATACCATTAAAAAAGTATGGGAAAATAAAATTAGTGAACTTATTATCGGTCAACCATTTATACAAGATTTAAGAATAGAGTGGGATAATACTTTCAAAAAAAATTATTCATTTAATTTAAAAGTTGTTTATGCTAGAAAGGATGATTATGTGTCCAAAGAATCTTGCCTAAATCCTTTTGATAAAAGTCATTGGGTAACAGTTTCGGGAGACCACTTTACAATGTCCAATGTTAATACAACCAACAATGATAGTTATAATTTAATACTTGAAACACTCACAGATAATGAATTTACAAATAAATTTCTTGACAAAGAAGAAGTTAATTTAATTCTAGGGGAATATGATGAAGTAATTAGAAAACTAAAACCAAATTTAGACCAACTGGATGAGCAAGGTTTGGAACGCCTTATTTATGCTTTAGAAGGTGTTGGGCAACGTGATGAAGCATTCAAAATTCTTAAATCTCATAAATTGGCACATTGTGATCCCGACATTATGAATGTTCTTGGAGGATTATATAAAAGAAAATATTTGGACGATAGTTTGGCAGAAGATGGCAAAGCGGCTTTTGATTGTTACACAAAAGCATTAAAATTAGCTACTGATATTAATCAAACTGAACAGATTTGTGAAAATGCCATCAATCTCGCTTTTCTAAATTTAAAACTAGAAGAGGATTATAAGGACATGAAAGACTTTGCTAATCTGGCTGTTGAAGCTGCTTTGAGTTTTAATTTTGATAAAATATGGAAATTAAGAGCCTTAGCTGAAGGCTATATCTATTTAAACCAACTAGAAAAGTCAAAAGAATATTTTATCAAGTTAGCTAAAAAGGCAAATGTAAGAGAGAAACTAAATATATATTCCAATGCTTATAGTGCATATGCAATGCTACATGATAAAGAAAATGAAGAAGACGATTTTATGAAATTCTTAAGATTACACTTACTGTCTTAATCAATTTTTTCTCTTTTTTAAAAATAAATTATTATATTGTGCTATCCCTCAACTCTTCTTGAATACCTCCTAAATTATTAAATCATCTAACAATGTCAACTGAATCAGTTTTTATTAGTTATTCCAATAAAGATGTCGATAGTGCAAACGAAATCGCAAGTTCGCTCACAAAGGCGGGAGCTAATGTTTGGATAGAAAGTATTAATGGTCAAAATGATGAAGATGTTACAGCAACAGCAATCAAATCGGCTAAATTATTTTTAATTGTAACATCCAATGATGCATTAGATGACGAATCTCTAAAGCAAGAAAAAGACTTTGCAAGAGAAAATAAAATAGACCGATTACTTATTAAAATAGAACCTTGTGAAACTGAAAACAAAATGCGATGGCAAGGTTTACCTTGTATAGATTTTTCTGAAAATCAACAAGAAGGGTTAAGCACAATTTTAAACAAATTGAATATAAGTACTGAAGAAAACGCAAAAGAAATAGTAATTATACAAACTCCTACTACTGAAACTATACCTCAAACAGAAGTGCAAGAGGTAAAAGAAACTCCTAAGAAAAAACCAACTTCAAATAATGAAGACTTAAGCAGAAAACTAAGTCTTTTAATTAGTGATGATGATATTAGTAATACAAAATCTATTATATTAAATAAACTACGTGATGCTAGAAATCAATCCTATATATATATTGCTGGTGCCCTTGGTTTAATAATAATCGTGTTTTTTAGTGAAGCTGGAAAAGCAATGTTTACAGCAGGTAAAGAAGGTGTTGATAATGTGGTTGGCTTTTTAGAAAAATTTTACCCAGGCATAAGTGCAGTACTTCCAACTGTTATTAGTGGTAATGCTTTTAAAAAATTAAAAGAGCATAAGAAAAATATTGCTCTTGTTGACCAATTAAAAAGCAAAAGAGATAGAATGAAGGATGCTATTGGAACCTATTCAGAACCTGAGATTAGAAAATTGGAAGATGATCTTGAAAATTTAATTAAATTTTAAAAAACACTATGAACGATTTATCAGAAAGAATTAAAGCAAGAGAAAAAAAATCTCGCCAAATCAAATTTGCAAATACACTGCTAAGTATAGCTGTTATTATTTTTATTGTGACTAGTGTTATGCTATATAGTAATCTAAAGGAAGAAAAACGAAAATTAACCGAAAGCGAAACTAATTTGTTAGCAAGTGAAAAAAAATTAATTGCAAGCAATAAATCATTAGAAGAAAAGGAGGCTATTTTAGAAGAGAAAAATAAAAAGTTATTGGATCTTCGTGGTAGCTTAGAAAAAGAGTGGAGAAAAGCTGATGAGTCAGGAAAAATAAAAGATTATGCAAGTTATTTAGAAAGAGCTATAGAAGATGATGATCATTATAGCGAGGCTCTTAAAAAAATGAATACACTAGCTAACGATAAAGGATATGTTCAAATAACAGATTCCAATGGATCAAAATATCTTAAGGAAATAGAAAACCTAAAAACTGATGATGTGTTTTATAGAGTAATTAAAGCCATGAATGTTAGGTATGGGGTATTAGGTCATCCTGATTTTAGAAATAGAAATACTTCAAGAAATGGCAATATAATAAGAATTGGAGATGTAGTAAAAATTATAAAAAAGTATTCATTTAATTCTGGAGCAGAATGGGCAGAAATAAGATATGATAAATAATATTATGTCTTCTGCTTTTTCTTTCGAGCTGCTGGAAATAACACATTATTTAAAATTAAACGATATCCAGGAGAAGTTGAATGCAATTCCAGCTCAGTTTTAGGGTCGCCAACACGATGTGTATAATCTTCAGGATCATGCCCTCCATAAAATGTAAAAAAGCCTTTTCCTTTTATACCATGTATATATTTGGCTTCTCCATTAGTTTTATTTTCTCCTAAAATTAAAACCTTAGATTTTATCTGGTCTCTGGTAAACGATGTGGTTTGTCCCATAAACCCTTTTACTAATGCAGTATGGTTTTGGTTTAACATTGTTGGCACCGGATCCCATTTTGCCGAAAAATCCATTAAGGTAAAATAATCAGTTGTTTTTGGGATACGGCGCTTTTGTGTCATGTCTATAGAAGAAAACTCATATATATTTGGATTTCTCTCTAAGATGTAGTTTGTAAATGCAAACGTTTTATTATAATCTATTTTATTTTGATAATTAGCATCACTTCCGTCTCCATCAAACATTGGTTCGCATATATCTACGCCCTCAGCCGATAATGCAATATCAAAACTATCCGTTGCACTGCACATCGCAAACATAAAGCCACCTCCTACTACATAATCTCTAATCTTAAGAGCAACATCCAGTTTTTCTTGAGAGACTTTATTGTATCCTAACTTTGCAGCTAAAGTTTCCGCATCTTTCTTTTCTTTAATATACCAAGGCGCACTTCTATAGCTTCTATAAAATTTACCAAATTGCCCTGTAAAATCCTCATGATGTAAATGCAACCAATCAAATAAAAGTAAAGCATCATTTAATACTTCTTCATCATATATAGTTTCATAAGGAATTTCGGCATAACTTAAAACCATAGTCACTGCATCATCCCACGGTTGTTTACCATAAGGCGTATAGACTGCAATTTTAGGTGCTTTTTCTAAAACTACAGCCTCCATATTTTGGCTTGGGCTACTTATTTCTTGCAGAATACCTTTTGCTCTAGCATCACTAATAACTTCAAAAGAAACACCCCGTATTTGGCATTCTCTTTGAATTTCTTCAAAATCTGGCAATAAAAATGAGCCGCCTCGGTAATTAAGCAACCATTTTACTTTCTGCTGTTTTTCTAATACCCAATAGGTAATGCCGTAAGCCTTTAAATGGTTTTTCTGGCTTTCTGCATCCATAGGAATAAGGATGTAAGATGCAAACATGTTTACAGATAAAAAAAATAATAATGTTAAGACAAGTACTTTCTTCATAGACGAAATATACTCAAAAATTGTTCCTCAATGACTAGTTTTAAGGGAATTTTAAGTGAGATAAAATTTATTAAGCATATTTGCTGTTAAGTGTATTTTTATTATTTGCTTGATCCTGAGAGCAAACTAGCAATCATTTTTGTGCTTTGAAAATGCTCCAAAATAATTTTAATGAACACTGTAAGAGGAATTGCCATTATAAGTCCAGGTATTCCCCAAATAAAGCCCCAAAGCATAAGCATTACTAATACCGTAATAATATTAATAGAGAACGATTTTCCCATGAAAATTGGTTCTAAAATAGCCCCAAATAATACCTGAACTCCAGTAATTGTAACTATAAAAAAGAACAAGGCACTTGTAGGTTCTAACTCAACAAAAGCAAAAATTGACAATAAAATTACTGAAATAAATGAGCCTACCATTTGTACAAAATTAATTGCAAATGCAAAGAGTCCCCAAAAAATTGGAAAACTCACATCAAAAAATACGCAAGCAAGTCCTGTTCCTAAACCTGTAAGTAAACTAACTAAAACTTTAACTTTAATAAACTTGATGAGATCCTTCTCAATTTTCATAAAGGTCTTTACTGAGGTGTGTTTTTGTTTTAAAATTGTAGTATTTAAAACTTTATGCATGTTAATAGATTCTGCCAACCACAGTACTACAAAAAAAACTGTCATTAAAAGCATAGTTAAAAATTTTCTCAAAAAATCTATTGCCGAACTAATATTTCCTTTTTGGATAAACTGTGATAAAAATTCTTTGTCTTTTTGAAACTCTATACCAAATGTATCTTCAATGTAAAACATTAAATTAGTTAGCTTATCTTCGGCCTTTTCAAAAAACATAGAATCTGAAGTCATAATTTGCTTGCTTGATAGCTGAACGAGTTCTACTCCTATTTTTAATCCTCCAACAATCAACAAAATCACAATGACAACTGCAACAAAATTTGGTACTTTTCGCTTACTAAACCACCGCATTAACGGTAAGAACAATAAGGCTATAAACATTGAGAACACTAAAGGAATAAATATAAACGACAATATCTTTAGTAAATAAAAAACGAGCGGAATTACAATAACTAAAAGCAATATATTGGTAGTACGTCTTTGATGTAACATGAAATAATTTTTCTTTATATAACAAGCAACCAAAGGTAGTTTAAAATGGAGTAATTCAACAGAAAATTAAATTCAAAAATTAATTCACTAGAATGGTACATCATTCTCATCGTCATTCAACGTTCTATCAAATGCTTCGTCTGGAGATGGGAAATTATCTGTCTTAAAAGTATCATCGTTTGCTGCAGCGTTCATTTTAGAATGAAACTCATTTCCAAATGGCGAATCGAAAGTATCTAAATTATCAAACTTACCTAAATGAGGAATAAACTTCAATCTAATATTATCTAAACCACCATTTCTATGCTTTGACACAATAAACTCAGCCTGACCTTCGGTAGGTGAGCGTTCGTCATCATCCCATTCGTCAATTTTGTAATATTCTGGTCTATAAATAAATGATACAATATCTGCATCCTGCTCAATTGCACCAGATTCACGAAGGTCAGATAGTAAAGGCCGTTTACTTCCACCTCGTGTTTCTACGGCACGAGATAATTGAGATAATGCTATTACAGGTACACTTAATTCTTTTGCTAAAGCTTTAAGGTTACGCGATATCATTGAAATCTCTTGTTCTCTATTCCCACTTTTTGTTCCTCCTCCAACAGTCATTAGCTGTAAATAATCTATAACAATAAGCTTAATACCATGTTGTGAAGATAAGCGTCTTGCCTTAGCCCGTAAATCGAAAATAGAAAGCGATGGCGTATCATCAATATAAAGTGGTGCTTTTTCTAAACTTTTAACTTTTACATTTAGTTGCTCCCATTCATGTTTTTCAAGGCGTCCAGTTCTCAATTTTTCTGAGGATAATCCAGTTTCAGATGAGATTAATCGTGTTATTAATTGAACCGAAGCCATTTCTAAAGAGAAAAATGCAACAGGAATATTATGGTTTACAGCAATATTTCTTGCCATAGATAGTGTTAAAGCCGTTTTACCCATACCAGGACGTGCGGCAACAATAATTAAATCGCTCTCTTGCCAACCAGAAGTAAGTTTATCTAACTTGTCAAATCCAGAAGGAATACCACTTAATCCTTCTTTATTAGAAATCTCTTCAATTTTTTTCTTGGCTTGTATTACTAGATCTTGTGCTGTTTCAGAAGATTTTTTAATGTTTCCTTGAGTAACTTCATATAACTTAGATTCTGCTTTATCTAATAAATCAAAAACATCTTTTGTTTCATCGTAAGAATCTTCAATAATCTCATTTGAAATTTTAATTAAACTACGCTGAATAAATTTCTGTAAAATAATGCGAGCGTGAAACTCTATATGTGCTGATGAAGATACTTTTTGAGTTAAAGAAATTAGGTAAAAATCACCACCAACCATTTCTAACCTACTATCCTTTTTTAGTTGACTTGAAACTGTTAATAAATCAATAGGTTCACTGTTTTCAAATAATTTTAAAATCGCTTCGAAAATATATTGATGAGTTTCTTTATAAAAGGCTTCACAACTTAAAATATCGATAACTTCATCAACACCTTTTTTGTCAATCATCATTGCTCCCAGTACAACTTCTTCCAAATCAATGGCTTGTGGAGGGATTTTGCCTTTTTCCAAGCTTATTAAAGTACTTTTATCTACTTTAAAACCTTGTAATTGGTTAGGTTGTTTCATGACAGCGAATGTAACTAAAATGTTATGGTATATTGAAATATAAGATATTTCATTGTTAACTATAAGTCAACAATTTAACTGTTAATAAGTCAAAAATATTGTTAACAAGGGTAAAAAAAACTGAAGCACATAGCTTTAGATTTTTTTATGATATGATTCATAAGGGATTAGTCTTTATACACTCCCATTTGCGAGTACTTATCCATACGCTTTTTAACCAACTCTTTTGGTGATAAGTTTTTAAATTCATTATAAGACTTAGCAATGGCATCACGTACTGTTGTAAATATTTTTTCTCTATCCTTATGAGCGCCACCTAAAGGTTCCTTAATAATTTCATCAACCAATTTCATTCGTTTCATATCCTTTGCGGTAAGCTTTAAAGCATCAGCTGCTTGTTCTTTATATTCCCAGCTTCTCCATAAAATAGAAGAACATGATTCAGGAGAAATAACAGAATACCACGTGTTTTCTAACATTAATACTTTATCACCAACGCCAATACCTAAAGCCCCTCCAGATGCACCTTCACCAATAATAATAGTAAATATTGGTACTTTTAAACGTGTCATCTCTAAAATATTTCTTGCAATAGCTTCTCCTTGTCCGCGTTCTTCGGCTTCTAAACCTGGATAAGCTCCTGGTGTGTCAATAAGAGTAACCACTGGAATGCCAAATTTTTCGGCAGTTTTCATTAAACGCAATGCCTTTCTATATCCTTCAGGATTCGACATTCCAAAATTACGATACTGCCTTGTTTTTGTATTATATCCTTTTTGTTGACCAATAAACATATAACTTTGATCGCCAATTTTACCTAAACCGCCTATCATGGCTTTGTCGTCTTTAAAATTACGATCGCCATGAAGCTCTAAATAGGAATCGCCAAAAATTGCGTTAATATAATCTAATGTGTATGGTCTGTTTGGATGGCGTGACATTTGTACACGTTGCCAAGCAGTAAGGTTTTTATAAATATCTTTCTTTGCTTCAGCTAATTTACTCTTAATTTGCTGGCAGGTTTCAGTAACATCAACATCGCTTTCTTTTCCAATAAGTTGACATTTTTCAAGTTGTTCCTCCAACTCTTTTATGGGAAGCTCAAATTCTAAATATTCCATAGAAATTTTAGATTTATTAGTTAGCCTACAAATATAAAAACTTTAATTGTCTTAACTTATGATGAGCTATTTCTTTTTAGTCTAGTTGAATTTTTAAGTATTCCGTTAAGGATTACTGTTCCTATAATTATAACAGCTCCTAAATAAAATTCTGAGCTCATTCTTTCTTTTTCTGGAAATAAAACAATAGCCATAGCTATCCCGTAAATAGGCTCAATATTGTAGGTTAATACTACAGTATAAGGACTTAAATGTTTCATTATATTTACAGCTGCAATAAATGTATAAGCAGTACAAATAGATCCCAGAATTATTAAATATTTCCAGTCTTCAAAACTGAGGGTAAAAAAAGAAGCATCAAATCCGTCGTCAAAAAGTGTTATAAAAACTGAAATAAAAAAAACACCACTCAAAAATTCATAAAATGAAATTACTGAGGCACTATAACGTTTAACAAATTTACCATTAATAACAGCAAAAATCGTTGAAAACAATGCTGATATAATTCCTAAAATAATACCATTGATATATTTAATTTCTGTTTGAGTAATTATCCAAACACCAAGAATAACTAGTAACCCAAATAATATTTCGTACCAAATTACTTTTCGTTTAAAAAACAAAGGTTCTATAATCGAAGCAAAAAATGCTCCAGTAGAAAACATAGCTAAGGCTATAGATATATTAGATTGCTTTATAGATTCAAAAAAAGTAATCCAATGCAAGGCAATAAAAATTCCTGCAATTAAAAATTTAGCACAAGTCTTCAATGATAACGTTACATTTATTTTTTTGAACTTTATGTAACCAATCATTAAAATAGCTGCAATTATCATTCTGTACCAAACTAAAGAAACTGCGCTAATTGAAATAAGCTCGCCTAGAACTGCAGTAAATCCTGCTATAAATACAAGTAAATGAAGATGTAAATAGTTCTTTAATTTATCGCTTAGCATTATATAATAAATATATCGCTAAAATACCGAAAATGATATTGGGAAACCAAACGGCAACTACAGGAGAAAAGTTAGATTGCTCAGCCATAACACCAAACACTTTATCAAAAAACACATAAATCATAGCTAGAAAAATACCAAAGGCTAAATTAACGCCCATTCCTCCACGACGCTTAATAGACGATACAGCAACTGCAATTATGGTGAGAATAAATACTGAAACTGGTAAGCTCCATTTTTTATAAAGCACCACTTTATATCTTCCTATATTTGAAGACCCTCTAGATTCTTCTTTCTTTATAAAAGACGTAAGCTCTCCATAATTAAGAGTCTCTGCAATGTATCTTACTGGGGTTAAATCTTCAAGGTCAAATGCAAATAACGTATCTCTTCTCCTTTCAAAAATTAAATTATCACCATCTTTACCTATAATTCTTTTTGAATAATTTGTTAACCTATAAGTCGTATCCTTATCAATATATCTAATATTTGTTGCATCTATTTTATATTTTAACTTATTATCTACAAAATGTTCTAAAGTAAAATTTCTTCCAAGGTTTGATTTACTATCAAAGCTAGTTACGTATATAATATCATTGTCATTTATTTGCCTATATAGCTGCCTCGTATCCTTATCTTTTTTGTGCCCACTAAGGTATTTATAAGTAAACTGATTGAATCCTTTACTTGCATGAGGTGCTAAATATAATCCAAGCACAAGTGCGAAAATTGCGACTAAAGTTGCGCCAAAAATATAAGGTCTTAAAAATCTAAAAAATGACACACCTGAACTTAAAAATGCGATAACTTCAGTATTATTTGCCAATTTAGAAGTAAAGAAAATAACCGAAAGAAATAAAAACAGTGGAAATAATAAATTTGCAAAGTATATTGTAAAATCTAAAAAGTACTGAATAACTTCGGGAAAGGGCACATTATTTGCCAAAATTTTGTCAATTTTTTCAGCGAGATGCACTGTTATTCCTATTGGAATAAACAAAAGTATCATTAAAAAGAATGTAAACAAATACCGCTTTAATATGTACCAATCTAAAATTTTCATCCTCTTATAAGCGCTTATCCATTTGTTTTACCATTTTATCCTTCCATACTCGAAAATCTCCTGCTAATATATGCTTTCTGGCTTCTCTAACCAACCATAAATAAAATCCTAAATTATGTATGGTTGCAATTTGTTTTCCTAAAAGTTCATTTACACTGAACAAGTGCTTTAAATAGGCTTTAGAATATTCAGTATCTACAAAAGTAATTGCCATCTCATCAATTAACGAAAAATCATCTTCCCATTTCTTGTTCTTAATATTTATGGTTCCGTGAGCAGTGAATAACATTCCATTTCTTGCATTTCTAGTAGGCATCACACAATCAAACATATCTATTCCTAACGCTATATTTTCTAGAATATTGATAGGTGTACCTACACCCATTAAATATCTTGGTTTGTCTTCTGGAAGAATATTGCAAACTACATCTGTCATCGCATACATTTCTTCAGCTGGTTCACCAACTGATAAACCTCCTATCGCATTACCCTCAGCACCAGCATTTGCAATATATTCGGCTGATTGCAGCCGTAAATCTTTATAAGTACTGCCTTGTACTATTGGAAAAAAGGCCTGATTATGAGCATATTTTAAAGGCGTTTTATTTAAATGATTAATACATCTATCTAACCAACGATGCGTCATATGCATCGATCGTTTTGCATAATTATAATCGCAAGGGTATGGTGTACATTCATCAAAAGCCATTATAATATCAGCTCCAATACTACGCTGAATTTCCATCACATTTTCGGGTGTAAAAACATGGTAACTCCCATCAATGTGACTTTTAAACTTAACACCTTCTTCTTTTATTTTTCTGTTATCTGATAACGAGTAAACTTGATAACCTCCCGAATCCGTTAAGATATTCCTATCCCAATTCATAAATTTATGCAATCCACCTGCTTTTTCTAAAATAGGCGTTTGCGGTCTTAAATATAGGTGATACGTGTTTCCTAAAATTATATTGGCTTTTATATCATTTTTTAGTTCTCGCTGATGCACTCCTTTCACAGAAGCCACAGTACCTACTGGCATAAAAATTGGTGTTTCAATTACACCATGATCTGTTGTGATTTTTCCAGCCCTAGCTTTACTTTCAGTATCTTTTACTAGTAGTTCAAAAGTCATTTATTCTCTTTATCAGCGAGCAAAGATAAATAACAAAATTGCATTACTTCCTTTATAAGATATTAAATTGTTAGCAAATCGTATTATTTCGTTAATAAATGGCTAAAAATCGTTTTGTAAAGCCTATTTAAACACTTACTTTTGAGCCCTAAATTAGCAACTATCTAAGCATGTCAAATACACAACAATTAAAAGATTTAACAATACAAGTACGCAGAGATATTTTGCGAATGGTACATAAAGTAAATTCAGGACATCCTGGAGGTTCTTTAGGGTGTGCAGAATTTTTAGTAGTCTTATATAATAAGATTATGGAACGTAAAAATGGATTTGATATGGATGGCATTAATGAAGATTTATTCTTCTTGTCTAATGGTCATATTTCGCCTGTTTTTTATAGTGTTCTTGCAAGAACGGGTTATTTTCCTGTGGAAGAATTAAACACCTTCCGATTATTAAACTCAAGGCTCCAAGGGCATCCAACTACTCATGAAGGTTTACCTGGAATACGCATTGCATCAGGCTCTCTAGGTCAAGGTATGTCTGTTGCAATTGGAGCAGCACAAACTAAAAAATTAAACAATGATAATAAAATAGTTTACAGTCTTCATGGAGATGGTGAGTTACAAGAAGGGCAAAATTGGGAAGCTATTATGTATGCATCGGCAAAAAACATAGACAACCTCATTGCTACAATAGATTTGAATGGAAAGCAAATAGATGGAGCTACTGATGATGTTTTACCTATGGGAAGTATCAAGGCCAAATTTGAAGCGTTTGATTGGATTGTTTTAGAAATTGAAGAAGGAAATAATATTGAAGCCATTTTAAAAGGCATGGCAAAAGCCAAATCTAAAACTAGACAAGGCAAACCTGTTTGTGTGTTATTAAAAACCATGATGGGCAATGGTGTAGATTTTATGATGCACACACATGCATGGCATGGTAAAGCACCAAATGACGAGCAATTAGCAAACGCATTAAACCAAAATCATCAAACTCTGGGAGACTACTAATCAACTAAAAAGTAAAAATGAAAACATACACATATACCGAAAAAAAAGATACTAGAAGTGGTTTTGGAGATGGGCTTACTGAGTTAGGAAGAACAAATCCTAATGTTGTAGCTCTTTGTGCTGATTTAGTAGGATCTTTAAAAATGGACCAATTTATAAAAGAAAATCCAGAGCGATTTTTTCAAGTGGGAATTGCTGAAGCTAATATGATGGGAATTGCAGCTGGAATGACTATTGGAGGAAAAATTCCTTTTACTGGAACTTTTGCAAATTTTTCTACTGGTAGAGTATATGACCAGATACGTCAATCTATTGCTTACTCAGGTAAGAATGTGAAAATTTGCGCTTCGCATGCTGGTTTAACATTAGGTGAAGATGGAGCAACACATCAAATATTAGAAGATATCGGATTAATGAAAATGTTACCTGGTATGGTGGTGATTAATCCATGTGATTATAACCAAACAAAAGCCGCTACAATAGCAATTGCAGATTATGTTGGCTCTGTATATTTACGTTTTGGGCGACCTTCAGTTCCAATTTTTACACCTGCTGACCAACAGTTTGAAATAGGAAAAGCTATTCAACTACAAGAAGGAAATGATGTGACCATTGTTGCAACAGGGCATCTAGTTTGGGAAGCCTTAGAAGCTGCTAAAGTATTACATGAGAAAGGCATTTCTGCCGATGTAATAAATATTCACACGATTAAACCATTAGATGAGAAAGCTATAATAGAATCCGTTAGCAAAACAGGTTGTATTGTCACTGCTGAAGAACACAACTATCTTGGTGGTTTAGGAGAGAGTGTTGCTAGAGTGTTATCGCAACAAAAACCAACACCACAAGAATTTATAGCTACCAATGACACTTTTGGAGAGTCTGGTACACCAGCTCAACTTATGGAGAAATATGGTTTAAATAGCGTTGCTATTGTAAAAAAGGTTCAATTAGCTATTCAAAGAAAATAATTGATTAATTTTTTCGTTTTATAGAATAAATCAAAAAAAAACAATTATGAGAAACATCATTTTATTAATAGCATTAACTTTTTTAAGCACTTATTCTTGGTCTCAATCCGATACTTCTTGGGGTATTAAAGGAGGGTTAAATTATAATGGTAATGGTAATTACATAGAGTCTATTGGCATGAATGCCGAAAATCCAGATAGAAATGTTGGATACCATATTGGTCTTTTTGGTAAATTAGGCAACACATTATATTTTAGACCAGAAATAGTATATACCAATACTAAAAGTGATTATGATAGTGGGAATTTTAATATGAAAAAAATTGATATTCCTCTATTAGTTGGTATAAAAGTATTAGGTCCGATAAGTGTTTTTGGAGGACCAGCCTTACAATATATTCTTGATTCTGATTTTGACGGAATCTCAATTAATAATGTTAGCAATGATTTTTCAGTAGGTCTTAATTTTGGAGCAGCTATTAACTTTAAAAAATTTGCAATAGACCTTAGGTATGAAAGGGGATTTAGTGAAAACGAAGCCCAATTTTTAAATAACAATAATATTGATACTAGCAGCTTAGATACAAGACCTGAGCAACTTATACTAAGTTTATCAATAGCCTTATAGATTTAATTTTACAACATAAAAAACCGCTTTAAAAAGCGGTTTTTTTATTTAACTTCCTTCGTTGTAATTTATGGTTATACTATCATCCAGATAATCATCTAAACCGTCATTGTTTGAATCTACAATCTTGACTGTGTTAATCGTTATAATTCCAGCATTTTCTGAACGACTAATTTCAAATTCATTTGCAGCAAGAATAGGTTCTGTTTCACCTATATTAGTATCAACAATATACTCTATGGATTCTAGCTCGTTAATTGTTAACACACCATCTCCATCATCGTCTGGATCTGCAAAATTAGGAACACTATTTTCATCAGTGTCATCATTACTCAAATTTAAATTATTATCTAAATCTTCAATATAAGTTGGCAAACCATCATTATCATGATCACCAATTTCTGTTTGGAATAATTCAAATTTAAAAATTAAAGATGCATAAACAGGAACGCCACTTCCTGGAGTGTCTGAAAAATAAGCCAATCCTGAAGGCAAAAACATAACACCTACTCCTGAGTTAGTATAACTTATAGTCCCATCACCATTCTCAACAAACGATTCTGCAACATTAAACTCTGGTATTACTCTACTCCAACCTGGTATTAAAGACACTAAATCAAAATCAACAGGAGTTGAAGTACTGTCAAAAATTTGCCCATCTAACTGATTCCCAGAAAAATTTAATCGTATTTGATCTGTAAAATGAGGTGAATCTCCTCCTCCCTGATTTATATTTAAAATATAATACTCATAATTAACATCTAAATATAAAGTTGTTTTAACATCTATAGCATCTATTAAAAGAGTATGATTATCGGGCAGTGATTCACCATTTGTAAGTTCTGTAATTACAAGGTCATTTATTGAAGGGCTCATATTACCTCCAAAATCTCCAGAATTATAATAATGGTTTTGTAGATAACTTATTAATGTGTCTTTATCAGCAATTTGTTGTTCTGCCCTATCTCTCTCAACCACACTTTCTACTAAATTATTATCTTTTTTATTACAAGCATTAAAGGTAAGTAGTAATATTAAAAGTGTTAGTAGATAATACTTATTATTATGCAATTTCATTTTCATTTAATTTTTGTCGTGCAAGATACAATTTTATAATATTTTTGTCCTATTACATTAACGTTGTTTTTACATTTTTATGAGAATTGATAAATATCTTTGGTGTGTCAGATACTTCAAAACTAGAAATATTGCCACAACGGCTTGCAAAAAAGGACATGTAAGGGTAAATAATGTTGTGGTAAAACCAAGTAGAGAAATTTATCTAACCGATAAAATTGAAGTTAGAAAGAATCAAATTAATTATACACTTACAATAAATGATATTCCTCCAAACAGAGTTGGTCCAAAGCTCGTTGATATTTATAGAACTGATACTACTCCAAAGGAACACTTTAAAGCGCAAGAATTATTAAAATATTCTAAAGATTATTATCGTAAAAAAGGTATAGGAAGACCTACAAAAAAAGACCGCCGAGATATTAATGACTTTAATGAAGAAAATGAGTAATTTTATATTGTAATTTATCAATCAAATAAAATGACAATAAATAATAATATCATACTAACTCATCAAGAAATAATTCATAAAATTAAGCGTATTGCATACCAAATTTATGAAAACAACGTTAATGAAACTGAGGTAGTTTTAGCTGGTATTGATAGTAATGGTTATATTTTGGCTAAACAATTAAAATCTGTATTAAGGAAAATTTCAACTATAAAACCTAAGCTTTGCAAAGTTACAATTGATAAAAAAAATCCTAGAAATACTATTAATATTTCACTGAGAACTGAAGAATATATAAACACTTCTGTTATTTTAATTGATGATGTTTTAAATTCTGGAACTACTTTAGTCTATGGCGTTAAACATTTTTTAGATGTTCCGCTTAAACAATTTAAAACTGCTGTATTAGTAAATAGAAATCATAAAAAATATCCTGTTAAAGCCGATTTTAAAGGTATTTCATTATCCACTTCTCTTCATGAACATGTTCAAGTGAATTTAATTGGAAAAACATTTGAAGCTCTATTAAAATAAATCAAGAATAATTTTTTCAATTATTTCACTTTTATTTTTATTGTTTGTATCAATAGTATAGTCTGCTTTTGAATAAAATTTTACACGTTCAAATAAATGTTTTCCGATAAATTCTGATAACTCACTTCTTGAACTAAGATTTGAAATCAATGGTCTTTCACCTTTTTGAGTTTCAAGACGTTCTACTATACTGTCTATCGTAGCTTTTAAATATACTGAAGTAACATGTTCACTTTTTAATACAGTCTCCATATTATTTCCATAACAAGGTGTGCCTCCTCCTAAAGCTAAAACTGTATTGTTTTTATTTGCAATTATTTCGTTTAAATAATGAGTTTCTTTTTTTCTAAAATATATTTCTCCATAAGCTTTAAAAATATCATTAATAGACTTCTTTTCTGTTGCTTCTATATAATCATCCAAATCAATAAAATTATAGCTTAGTTTCTTAGCTAAAATTCTTCCAATTGTTGACTTACCAGAAGCCATATATCCTATTAAAACTACTATCATTTATTTCTCTTAAATCGATTATTAAAAAATGTGAATTCTACACACAAAAAAACAAAAATTTATACAATAAAAGTATTGTTTTATAAATTAAACATTTTATATTTGCACCCTCGTTAGAGAAAAAACATTATGACCTGGTAGCTCAGTTGGTAGAGCATCTCCCTTTTAAGGAGAGGGTCCTGGGTTCGAGCCCCAGCCAGGTCACGAAAAAAGTTAAGCCATATTGCTTAACTTTTTTTATTTTTGAAAAATTCAAAATTTGCGCACGTGGCGGAATTGGTAGACGCGCTAGCTTGAGGGGCTAGTATCCGCTTAGGATGTGGAAGTTCGAGTCTTCTCGTGCGCACTTTTATTGAGTAAGTAGCTCTTTTATTTGATTTCTCACATTATCACTATTCCAATTAGCCGCCCCACTTTTGTCTATTACTATGTCTCCTTTTTTACTGATTAAAAATGTTCTTGGAATACTGCTTATATTAAAATCCTTCGGGTAACTAGATAAGGGCGAATAAGTATTAAACATATATCCTTTTTTTTTCAAAAACTTTTCAACTATTTGCTTTTTTTCACTTGATACCAGAAGAAATATTACGTCTTCTTTATAATCATTATACAACTCTTGAATGCTTCCCATTTCAGCTATACAAGGCGGACACCAAGTTGCCCAAAAATTAAGAAATATCACTTTATTTTCTAAATCTTTAAAGTTAGCTACTTTTCCTTCTAAATCTTGTATCTGCCAATCTTCAAAAGTAATTGTAGTTCTATTGTTTTCACTTTCAATTGAAGGTCCAAAAAGGGCTAATCCTTTGTTTAAAAACACCTGAATAGGTTTTCTTGTTTGAGGAATAATTAATACTGCAATTACCCCTAAAAATAAAAGATTATTGCGTTGCGATTTTGAAATTTTCATCCTACTCAATTTATATTTAGCATATCTGTCGAAATTATACCTGAAATCTAACAAAAAAAGTTAATAATGAATCACAAAAAACTCCTAATAAAAATTAGGAGTTTTTTGTGAAATAGGCATTTAATTTAAGCGTTTTGTTTCTTTATCAAATTTAATGCAGAACCTTCTTTATACCATTCAATTTGTGAATTGTTATAGGTATGATTTATCTTAATAATATCAGTACTACCATCTGCATGAACCACTTCAATAGTGAGTTGTTTTCCTGGTGCAAACTCGCTTAAATCTATAAAGTTAAAGGTGTCGTCTTCCTGAATCAAATCGTAATCAGATTCATTGGCAAAGGTAAGTCCCAACATTCCTTGTTTTTTAAGGTTGGTTTCATGAATACGCGCAAACGATTTTACAATTACTGCTACTACACCTAAATGACGCGGTTGCATTGCGGCATGCTCTCTTGACGATCCTTCACCATAGTTATGATCACCAACTACAATAGTTTTAATTCCTTTGGCTTTGTATGCACGTTGTGTATCAGGAACGCCACCATACTCTCCTGTTAATTTGTTTTTAACAAAGTTGGTTTTTTTATTAAAGGCATTTATAGCACCAATAAGTGTGTTATTAGCTATATTGTCTAAATGTCCTCTAAAACGCAACCAAGGTCCAGCCATTGAAATGTGATCTGTTGTACATTTTCCAAAAGCTTTAATTAGAAGTTTAGCACCTTTAATTTGGTCTCCAATAGGTTCAAATGGTGTTAACAATTGTAAGCGTTCTGAAGTTGGCCTTACTGAAATATTTACACCACTTCCGTCTGAAACTGGATCTATATAACCAGCATCATTGACAGCAAAACCATCAGGTGGTAATTCTATTCCATTTGGTTCATCTAATTTGATTTCTTCTCCATTTTCATTTAACAAAGTATCATTCACTGGATCGAAATCTAAACGTCCGGAAATTGCAATTGCAGCAACCATTTCTGGTGAACCCACAAACGCATGTGTGTTTGGATTTCCATCGGCACGTTTAGAAAAGTTTCTATTAAAGGAATGCACTATGGTATTCTTTTCATTGCCTTTTAAATCGCTTCTGTCCCATTGTCCTATACAAGGACCACAAGCATTTGTAAATATAGTAGCGTCTAAATTTTCAAAAATCTCTAAAATACCATCGCGTTCTGCTGTATAACGAATTTGTTCAGAGCCAGGATTAATACCAAAATCTGCCTTTGCTTTTATCTTTTTATCAACGGCTTGTTTAGCAATTGAAGCTGCTCGTGTTAGGTCTTCATATGAAGAGTTTGTACAAGAACCAATAAGTCCCCAATCTACTTTAATTGGCCAATCATTCTCTTTAGCTTTTACTCCTAATTCCCCAACGGGAGTTGCTAAATCTGGTGTAAAAGGTCCATTAAGGTGTGGACGAAGCGTATCTAAATCAATTTCTATTACTTGATCAAAATACTGTTCTGGGTTAGTATACACCGCATTATCACCTGTTAAATACGCTTTAACTTTATTTGCTGCGTCAGCAATATCTGTTCTATCAGTAGCTCTCAAGTAACGTTCCATGGAATCGTCATAACCAAAGGTTGATGTTGTTGCTCCAATTTCGGCTCCCATATTACAAATGGTTCCTTTACCTGTACATGATAAATTCTTAGCGCCTTCTCCAAAATACTCTACAATAGCACCTGTCCCCCCTTTTACAGTAAGTATTCCTGCTACTTTAAGAATCACATCTTTAGCAGATGTCCATCCGTTTAATTTTCCAGTTAATTTTACTCCAATAAGTTTCGGAAACTTTAACTCCCAAGCCATTCCAGCCATTACATCTACAGCATCTGCACCACCAACACCTATAGCAATCATTCCTAATCCTCCTGCATTTACTGTATGCGAATCAGTACCAATCATCATACCTCCAGGAAATGCATAATTTTCTAATACGACTTGGTGAATAATTCCTGCGCCTGGTTTCCAAAAACCAATACCGTATTTATTTGATACAGACCCTAAGAAATCAAAAACCTCACTGCTCACATTATTAGCAACCTTTAAATCTTTTGCAGCACCTTGTTTTGCTTGAATTAAGTGATCACAATGTACTGTTGTTGGCACTGCTACCTTTTTCTTCCCTGCCTGCATAAACTGTAGCAAAGCCATTTGAGCTGTAGCATCCTGACATGCAATACGGTCTGGAGCAAAATCAACATAATCTTTTCCTCTTACAAAGGCATTAGCGGGAGTTCCATCCCAAAGATGAGAGTATAATATCTTTTCAGATAATGTTAATGGTTTTCCAACAACTTCACGTGCTCTATCAATACGTTCAGTGATTTGTTCGTAAACCTTTTTCACCATATCAATATCAAATGCCATATACTTATATTTTAAATTGTTCTACTGTATTAAAGTGTTGCAAAATTAATGAAATTTAATATATTTTAAAAAATATACAACAAAATTGAATAAAAAGTAAATATATAGCAATAAAATAGCTGTTTGATGTGATTATTTTATTAAGTCCATAATTTTAGTATTAAAAAAATAATAAATTAATAAAGAAAATAGATGAGAAATAAACAGAAAAACTATAATTAGAACAAACTCTTTATAATTTGTTCTTCATTCACTCCTTCTGCCTCTGCTTTATAGTTTTTAATAATTCTATGACGAAGAATACTATTTGCCACAGCTTGTACATTTTCAATATCTGGAGAAAACTTTCCTTGAATTGCAGCATTTGTTTTTGCTGCTAATATTAAATTCTGAGAAGCTCTAGGACCAGCTCCCCAATCTATATATTGCTTTACTAAATCGGTTGCTGAATTGCTATCAGGTCTTGTTTTTGAAACCAAGTTAACAGCATATTCAATAACATTATCGGCAACAGGAATACGACGTATAACATGTTGAAAATCTATAATCTCTTGCGCTGTAAATAAAGAGTTAATCTTAACTGCTTTGTCTGTAGTTGTAGTTTTTACAACTTTAACTTCTTCATTAAATGATGGATAATCTAAATTAATAGCAAACATAAAACGGTCTAATTGCGCTTCAGGCAAAGGATAAGTTCCTTCTTGCTCAATAGGATTTTGCGTAGCTAAAACAAAATAAGGCAATTCTAATTTATAATGTTGTCCTGCAATGGTTACTGCACGTTCTTGCATTGCTTCTAGTAATGCAGCCTGCGTTTTAGGAGGTGTTCTATTAATCTCATCAGCCAAAATAATATTAGCAAAAACAGGTCCTTTTATAAACTTAAAATGTCTGTCTTCATCTAAAATTTCACTCCCTAAAATATCGCTCGGCATTAAATCAGGGGTAAACTGAATACGCTTAAAGTCTAAACCTAAAGCCTGTGCTATAGTATTGACCATAAGTGTTTTTGCTAAACCTGGAACACCAATTAAAAGAGAATGCCCTCCAGAAAATACTGAAATCAAGATTTGATTAACAACATTATCTTGCCCAACAATAATTTTGGCAATTTCTATTTTTAATTCCTTATATTTTGAAACAAAATGTTCAACAGCTGCAACGTCAGACATATTTTATTTTTTCTTTTTTAGCCAATTGGCATTAAAATCACAATCTCTATGTTCTCCATTTATCTTAATAAATGTTTCCATTATTTTCTCTTCCTGCCATTTTGCTATGGCTTTTAACTGCTTGTCTTGCAATGTTAATTCCTTAATTTTTAAATAATCTTTGGCAAAATTAGCTTCATGCTCATCAATTCTATCCGTTACGGTAATAAGTTTAAATTTTACTTGGTTAACCCTATCGCTCTCTTGTAAAACAGCACTCACCTCATTATTTTTAAGATTTTGTACTTGGCCATATAATTCAGGATCTATTTTAGTTAGTGGAAATACAAAATCTTGTGTTTGTGGATTACGCAACTGTCCCCCTTCAAACTTGGTCTCTTTTTCATCACTCACCTCTAAGGCAGCTTCAGCAAAAGTTAACTCTCCAGCAACAATTTTTTTACGGACATTTTCAATTTTCTCTCTGGCTTCTTTAATAGCCTCAGCAATAAGTTTTGGTTTTAATAATATGTGGCGCACATCATACTCTTGCCCTCTAATTTTCTCTAAAAAAATAATATGATACCCAAACTCAGATTCAAAAGGTTCTGATATTTCTCCTTCTTGCAAGGAAAATGCAACATCTCTAAATTCCTTTACCATTTGTGGTCGCTTTCTATTTAGAGTATATTTTCCTCCTGTTCGTTTTGAACCCGTATCTTCTGAATATAAAACCGCTTTGGTAGTAAAACTAGCACCATTATCAATAATATCAGCTCTAAACTCCTTAAGCCTATTTATTACTTTTTGTTTTTCTTCTTCGGTAGTTTTAGGTATTACAACAATTTGCGCCAACTTAAGCTCTGTACCAAACATTGGCGGGTCCTCTTTTAATTGGTTATTAAAAAATTGTCTTACCTCTTCAGGGGTTACTTCAATGCCTTCAACAATTTTTTGCTGCATCATTGAAGCCATCTTTCCATCCTTATTAATCTCAAACATTTCATCTCTCAATTCTTGTTCAGATCCCTTTTTGTAGTAGGCTACCAATTTATCTATAGAGCCTATTTGTTGTGACATACTATTAATTTGTTGATCTACATAAGATCTAATTTCTGCATCATTAACCTCAATACTATCTTGAATAGAATGGTGCATATATAGTTTGTCTTCTAATAATTTTCCAAACATTTGGCATCTTGTAATACCTTCTATAGAGCCACCTGCCGCTTGTATTTGTTCAAATTGTTTATCTATATCTGAATCTAAAACCACATAGTCTCCCACAACAGCGGCCACACCATCTAACTTTATGCGTTGTGAGGGATCGATAGCTTTTTTTACTTCTTTGGTTATCTCTTTTTCTTTAATAATTTCTTGAGCCATTGTAGTAAATGACGATAGTAGTATTATACTTAATACAATATATTTCACCTTAGTTAAAAATTTCAAATTGTTTGTTTTTAATTGCATCTTTGGTAATGTCTTTTTCTAATTCTTTTGTAAACTCCAACTTTCGCTTATTAATCACGATTTGTTTAATTGTTGGCATTACAAATTCTATAGGTGCAATTTCATTGCGAAGTAACACCTCATTAATTTGCATCAAATATAAACCTAATGAATCTTTGAGTTGTATAAAATTAGATTTTTTTAACAGTTCTTTTTTGTTTGTAGCTTTTATAGCTGGAATCTTTAATATGGCTTGATTGGCTCTAATCCAAATTGAATCGTTTAACGAATACGATTTAAACTGAATTGCAATAGAGTCTAGTACTTTTTTATCTTCAATATTAAAACGCTTAAAACGTTTTTCAATGTCTTTTAGATTAGCAATATTTTCATTTACGTTAATATATCTAAACTTAACAAGCTCTTCATTTAATTTAAAGGTCTCTTGATTTCTATTATACACTTCTTCAGCTTCCTTTTGCGAAACACTAGTATCAATACTACGTTTAACTAAAGCTTCTAAATAAGCCTTAATAAACAAATCGTTTTTGTACTGTTTTACTAAATCATTAAACTCTTCTTGTTTATCTTCAGATAAATTTATTTCGGCACCATTTATAAGTAATTGTTGTGTTGCCCAATGATTAATAAAATTATTTACACGTACAGTACTATCTTCTTTTGAAATCCCTTCAGTAATTAAATCTTTAATATCACTTTTATATAAATAAGTGTCATTTACGCGTGCAATTGCATCACTTTCTTCAGTCTTTTTTAAATAATCACAAGACAAAAAGATAAATGATACTAGAAATAATATGTAAAACTTAGAATGCAATTAATTATAAATTTGAAATTTTACTTTTGCTAAAACATCTTGATTAATCTTCACTTCATACTTCCCTTCTAGTTCTTTAAGCCAATTCTTTTCAACCAGATTTTGGTAGTCACTTATCACAGCACCTTTGGTTTCCTTTAGTGTTTTGTTAGCTTCTGGCAACACTTTATTTACTTTAATAATATGGTAGGCATCATTATAGAAATATATTTTTGAAATACCCACATTAAAATCAAATGTTTTTGGTAAAGCTTGATGTGAAGCAGTCATAATTCCAGAAGTAAAAATAACTTTTTGAGCATCTCCCTGATTTAATTTATCTTTTATCGTCTCCCATTTAGTCCCATTACTAAATAATTGCTTTACTTCCTTAATATCTTTTTCCTTTGCTGAAGTTGCTATAATTGCATCGATACGTCGTTCCCATTTATAGTTGTCTTTATTGGCATTAAAATAGTTTTGTATTCCAATAGTATCCTTTTTTACAGCATTCCAAATTTTAGTTTCCATCAAATCAAACAACAAAAGACCTTCTCTGTACTCAGACAAAATCTGAGCAAATTCAATATTTTCATTCTCTAAATTATGCTCATGATATGCTAAAACATTCTTATTGATAAATGCTTTGTATTTTTCATCAATAATTTCTTGAAAAGACTGGCTCTTTTTAGCTTCTTTTTGTCGTAATCGTAAAAAATTTGCAAAATCATTATAGGTTAATAATGTATCTCCAATTTTAAGCAGACCTTTTTCTTTAGGAATATTTGAAGGGACTTTCCATGACCTGTTATAATAATCGTCATTTAAAATGGACACAAAATAAGAACGCGCAGGATTAGCACTAGGAATATTATACTGTTTTTTAAGTTTATTCTGTAAAGATGTATTGATAAGTTTAGAACGAGCATCTAGTCTAACTTTATTTTCTAATTCGTATTTTAAATCTTCAAAAGGAGCAATTGGTTTTTTATTATATAACTTTATAATATGCCAACCATAATCTGATTGAAATGGTTTAGAAACTTCTCCAACACTATTTAAACTAAACGCAACATCTTCAAATACAACTGAGCTTAATTGACCACTATTAAAAGGTGATAGTTTTCCCCCTTTGCTTGCAGAACTTTTATCTTCTGAAAATTGTTTGGCTAACGATTCAAAATTCTCACCTTGGCTAATAAGCTTATAAATCTCTTGTATTCTTACTTCTGGCTTTATTGAAGTATCCTTTTGATTATTAGAAATCATAATATGTCCAACAGTCACTTCACCTCTAGACTTCCGTTTATCAAATACCCTTACAATATGGTATCCGAACTGCGTTCTGAATGGCATTGAAACTTCTCCTACATTGGTATTAAACGCAGCCGATTCAAAATCATAAACCATTTTAAAACCAGAAAAATAACCTAAATCCTCAACCAATACTGTATTACCATTATGAATCTCTTTTTTAAGCGAATCAAAATCTTCATTTAAGAATCGCTCTCGAAGCTTTAACAATCTATTATAAGTGGCTAAAGTATCTTTTTGAGATGGATTAAGTCTGATTAAAATATGTTTTGCTTTAATGTCATAAGAAATCCGCTTATAAGCTTCCTTTACCAATGCATATGTAACTTCATGATCAGTAAGGTAGTTTTTGGCCAGTTGTTTCTTATAGCCATTTAATTCTCTAATATATTGTGGTTTTTTATGAAAACCTGAAGCCCTTGCTTCGTCTAATTTAAGCTTATAATTAATAAACAATTTAAGGTATTCATCAACATTTTTTTGTGATTCGTCTTTAACCAAATCTAAGTTCTTATTGTAAACTCTTAAAAATTCTGATGCTAACACAGGAGAATCTCCAACAGTGAATAAAATATCATCATTTTTAATTTGGGCATTACTAAATAGAATAAAAAACAATATAAAACACGTCGTTACAATCTTAATTCTCATAAAAAACTAACTTTTATTTATCACAGCAAAAATACTAATATATACCTATACTACAAGTTGTATACACCAACGAATATAAAGTTTGTTTAGTGCCCACTTATTTATAAATATAATAGAGTTTAAAATAAAAGTTTTCAACACGAAAACGTTGTAGTAAGCATACCATTTAAAAGAGTGTGTTTAAATACTTATCTTTCAATAAATTAATCCATATAATTATGAAAACAAAACTACTTTTATCTTTTACTTTATTTTTATCCTTACAATTTATAACAGCACAAACCATTGGATTTTTAGGTGACTTTGGCAATTGGGGAAGTGATGTAAATATGACAACAGCCGACAATGTAAATTTTACAAAAACTAATTATTATCTTCCTGCTGGAGGTTTAAAATTTAGACAAGATGATGCTTGGACAAATAGTTGGGGAGGAGATACTTTCCCTTCAGGAACTACCACGGCAAATAACATCCCTGTTACTTCTAATTTTTATAATATTGCATTCAATATAACAACTGGAGATTATACTTTTACACCAGCTGGACCATCAAATCAGAATATTAGTATTATTGGAAATGGGTATATTGATTGGAATACAGATTTGGTTCTAACAACTACAGACAATATAATTTACACTGCTTCAAATATTCCTTTAGTAAGTGGAGGCGAGCTGAAATTTAGAAGAGATGCAGATTGGGCTGTAGGATATGGTGGTCCAGGATTAAATGGAACAGCTTCTCCATCTGGAGCAAATATTGCTATTCCTCTTACTGCTAATTACGATATTAGTTTTAATATAGAAACTCTTGCATATACAATAGTTGAAACTGTTTTAGGAATAGATGATTTTAAAACAAACGTTAACATTTCCTATGTAAATAATAACAAAACCTTAAAAATTAATGGTTATAACGGGAAAGCAATTATCAAAACTTTTGATATTTACGGAAGATTATTACAAAGTTTTGATATGCAGGTTCAAAATAATTTTGTGAAAGAAATTAATTTACCTCAAAATCAACTAAGTTTTATTGTTATTGAAGGTGAACATTTCAACAAAACTCTAAAAGTAATTGCGCATTAACTAAGTCAATTATTTTCAAACTTTAAATGGCGATTGATAAACAATCGCCATTCTTTTATAGTAAATAAATCTTCTTTGTCTTTAACACACAAATCCTAAATAATAAAAAGAGCTATCTTGAATAATTAGGAGACTCTTTTGTAATCATAACATCATGCGGGTGACTTTCGTTAATCCCCGAAGCTGTTATCTTAACAAATTGCCCACTGTTTTTAAGTGATTCAATATCTTTAGCACCACAATATCCCATGCCTGCTCGTAAACCTCCAACAAACTGATGAACACTTTCAAATAATTCTCCTTTATAAGGTACACGACCTACGATACCTTCTGGCACTAATTTTTTAATATCATCTTCCACATCTTGAAAATAGCGATCTTTACTCCCTTGCTTCATAGCTTCAACAGAACCCATTCCTCTATAGGATTTAAATTTTCGTCCTTCATAGATAATAGTTTCTCCCGGAGACTCTTTGGTTCCTGCTAATAATGATCCTAACATTACACTATCTGCTCCTGCTGCAATTGCTTTTGGTATATCGCCTGTATAACGAATACCGCCATCTGCAATTACCGGAACTCCACTTCCTTTTAAAGCTGCAGCGACTTCTAAAACTGCCGAAAACTGTGGAAATCCTACTCCTGCAATAACTCTCGTAGTACAAATAGACCCTGGACCAATACCCACTTTAACGCCATCAGCACCAGCTTTAACTAAATATTTAGCAGCATCAGCTGTGGCAATATTTCCTACAATGACATCTAAATCAGGAAATTTAGATTTTACCTCTTTTAACACCTTAACAACACCTTTAGTGTGTCCGTGAGCAGTATCAATTACAACAGCATCAATTCCTGCAATGTATAAAGCTTCGGCCCGTTTTATAGCATCTTCAGTAACACCAATAGCTGCTGCCACACGTAATCGGCCAAATTTATCCTTATTGGATATTGGGTTTTGAGTAAGCTTTGTTATATCTCTAAATGTAATTAAACCCACAAGTTTATAATCTGCATTAACTACAGGTAATTTTTCAATTTTATTATCTTGAAAAACAACTTCAGCATCTAATAACGATGTTCCCTCACTAACAGTAACTAAGTTTTTGCTGGTCATGACTTCGGTTATTGGTCTCCCGTTATTTTTTTCAAAACGCAAATCACGATTGGTTACTATGCCTTTTAATATGCCATTATCGTCTACAATAGGAATACCACCAATACTGTGTTCCTTCATGTTTTGTTTAGCATCCAAAACCTTGGCTGTGAGAGGTAATGTAACTGGATCTATAATCATTCCACTTTCAGCACGTTTTACCTTCCTTACCTTCATGGCTTGTCTTTCAATAGTCATATTTTTATGTAACACGCCTATACCTCCTTCTCTAGCCATGGCAATAGCCATACTGCTTTCGGTTACTGTATCCATAGCAGCAGAAATAATAGGAATATTTATAGAAATATTTCTTGTGAACTTTGTCTGAATATTGACTTCTCGTGGTAAAATTTCGGAATATGCTGGAACTAAAAGTACGTCGTCATAAGTAAGACCTTCTCCAACAATCTTGTTTTGATAAGCTATCATTGCAATTACGTTTTAATTGCATGCAAAGATACGTTTTTTTAAATGACTAGAAATATTTATTTTTAGACTTTAATATAATTATGGAAGCTTACGCAACTGCTTTATTATATGCTACTCCTTTTTTTATGGGTTTAGTGCTACTTGAAATTGGGTATGGTCATTTTACCAAAAAGCAGACGCATAATACAATCGATACCATATCTAGCTTAAGCTCTGGATTAACAAATGTAGTTAAAGATTCTCTAGGCATTATTTTAGTACTTGTTCCTTACCCATATTTATTAAAACATCTCGCAATATTTGAAATGGAATCATCTTGGATAGTTTATGTCCTTGCTTTTATTGCGATTGATTTTGCAAGTTATTGGAATCATTTGATAAATCATAAAATTAATATTTTTTGGAATCAGCATATTATTCACCATAGTAGTGAAGAATTTAATTTGGGCTGTGCCTTACGCCAATCTATTTCATCATTATTTGGCTATACGGCTTTATTACTTATTCCTGCTGTATTAATAGGTATTCCATATAAAGTGATTGCTATTTTAACGCCCTTGCATTTATTTGCTCAATTTTGGTATCATACCAAACATATTGGCAAACTTGGTGTTTTAGAATACATTATTGTAACACCTTCGCAGCATCGTGTGCATCATGCTATAAATAAAGAATATATTGATAAAAATCTAGGTGCTATTTTCTGCATTTGGGATAGAACATTTGGTACCTTTCAAGAAGAATTAAAAGAAGTACCTCCTGTTTATGGCGTTTTAAAACCCGTGAAAACTTGGAATCCCATACTCATTAATTTTCAGCATATTTGGTTATTAATTAAAGATGCCTGGAGAACTAAAAATTGGTTAGATAAATTGCGTATTTGGTTTATGCCAACAGGTTGGAGACCTAAAGATGTTGTTGATAAGTATCCTATTACTATAATTGATGACGTTTACAGTTACTCCAAATTTAAAACACCAGCTTCTAATGCATTAAAACTTTGGTCTATCTATCAATATGTAATGACTATGGTCTTACTTTTGTTTATGTTTTATAATTTTGAAAACATAAAGTTTGATAATTTACTCCTCTACGGATTAGTTGTTTTTATTGGTATTTATGGTTATACAACCTTAATGGATAGAAAAAAACATGCTGTAATAGTTGAAGGCATTAGAGTTGCAATAGCAGTAACTATACTGTTTTATTTTGGCGATTGGTTTGGATTAAATGCATACACTCCCTACGGAATTTATATTGTTACATTTTATTATTTAAGCACAATTGTAGGTGCTGTATATTTTACATATTTTGAAAAATCAGATGTAGTTTCTACAGAAATAGTAGCTTAAATTATTCTGGATTTTGATTTACAGAAGCTATTGTATTAATATCTCTATCAAATAAATAATGTCCAGATTTGTCATTCCCTATTATGGTTAATTTATCTAACAAGGTTCTTGCAACAGCTTCTTCTTCTAACTGTTCGGTAACATACCATTGCATAAAATTATGAACGTTATACTCTTTGTGCTGTAAGCACTCATAAATTACATGGTTTATTTGTTCGGTTACAAACATTTCACTCTTCAAAAACGTTTCAAATAATTCGTTTAAAGATGTATAGTTTTCTTGAGGTTTATCAATTTCGGGAACAATAACTTTACCACTACGCTCATTGATAAACTTAACCAATTTAATCATATGTACACGCTCTTCTTCAGATTGTAAATAAAAAAACTCTGCTACGCCATTATACCCATTTGCATCAGCCCAAGACGCCATTGCCAAATACTGCATAGAAGCATTGGCTTCAAACTTTACTTGATCGTTTAATAACTTTTCTATTGTTGCATTCATTTCTTTAAGTTTTACAAATACAAAGATACTTAAAAGTTAAATTAAATGATAATTACTCTTATTTATTCTTTATTCTAAAATAAACTTAAATCCAGCTGATATTATATTAGAACTAAGACCATCACTTCTATTATAGATACTGTACTGTACATCTAATGATTTTAATCCGACACCTTTAAACAGCTTAAACTTAGTAAAAATGTCAGAATATTTAAAGCCTAATCCATATTGGTTACTATCAAATTTAGACAAATCGTAGTCTGATGTATAAAATTCGCTAGTTGACACATTAGATTCATAAGGTGCAAAATAATC
Organism: uncultured Flavobacteriaceae bacterium; assembly: GCA_964418645.1. Lineage (GTDB taxonomy): Bacteria > Bacteroidota > Bacteroidia > Flavobacteriales > Flavobacteriaceae > JAADHG01. The sequence goes on along the minus strand of CAYQME010000005.1, from coordinate 44,444 downwards.
GGCTGCCGTTTGATTATAAAATCTATAATTAGGATATATTGTAAACTTTCCCTCAGCAAATTTAATAGGAATTTCTATGCTTGCTGTATGTGAACGGATTCCCCAATCGTCATAATAATACCGATAATATGTTCTTAAAGAAACCGATTCATTTATAAAATAATTGAAGCGTGCACCTAATGGAACTTTAAATCGTGAACTAGGCAATCTTTCAATATCGTCTGCTAATTGAAATACATTTTTATTTTTTGGAGATGTATATTTAGGAATACTAGATGCTTTTCCTACATAATAATTGTCACGGTCTGCAAAATAAACACGTTGCATAGGATTCGATAGCCAACCATTTTGCTGAATTAAATCAAAGAATAAAGAAAATTGAGCTTTCTTACTTATTATTTGCGAAAAATTAAAGGATAATGAATATGAATTCCTTGATTTATTGGTAACCAAAAGGGTTTGCAGTGGTGACCATACTAAACTTCCATTTTTATTAATAACATTACCCAATTGGTCTAGAATATCAATATTGGCAAAAAAACCGTTATTTAAATTTTGACCAGCCTCTAAATAAGAATCTAGCTCTGTTGGATATCTTGGATTCCAATTATCTAAATATACTTGCCCTTTAATTCTTAGTTCAGTATTTTTTTGATTAAATAATTTTGTAAATCCGCCACCAAAACCTAAGGATGCATAATCATATTCTTTTGAAAAGCCCAAATCTGCAGTCCAAATATTATTTCTATCATCAGAACTATGACTATAACTTGCGTTAATAGTAGCCCAAATATCACTTCGTGAAGCTCCTGAAGATTCTACCCAAGGACTTCCTGTAATTTTATCTGCTCTTGCTGACACTCTTTTATCATCATCATCGCCTCTTTTTCTTGACGCTCCACTTGAATCAAATGGATCTAAATTACTTGATGATGCTGATGTATACGCTGATATTCCAGCATTAACTGTTAGAACATCGTCAGCATTTAATGGAATTGCAACTATAAACGTTGGTGTAACATCGGTTAATTTTTCATTTCCAATTCCTCCAGTTACAGAGGCATGATTTCCTTCTTGAGTATAATAACTCATTAAAAAATCTACTTCTGAGGTCTCTAATACTTTCTTTTTATATGTCCCTTGTGATGTGTTTGTTTGTGCTTGAGACATACCAATAACAAAACAACATATTATTATTGAGGTGAAATACTTATTCATGTTAATTACATCCACAGCCTCCACCTGTTTTTCCGCCATTTGCTCCTGAAGCACCTTCTCTATACACTTGAAAATTAGTTTCAAATCGCTTTATTAAAGCCGCAGATAATATCATATCTGGATCATTAATATTAACTTTTTCATACTCTTTTACAGCAATACATGAGCTCGCGCTTATCAAAATTACTGCTCCAATAATTACTTTCTTTATCATCTTTTTTTATAAATATTTATAATTTGTTTTATTAATTATTCTTTAAGTGAATCCTTAATATCAATGTTTTTAGAATAAAATATTTTCCCTGTATCATCAACTATAATACATTCCACCTGTGGTAATTGATTTATTAAATTAAGACCAACATCTTTACCCATAACAAAAATTGATGTCGCCAAAGCATCAGCTAACTCTGCACTTAGTGCAAAAACACTTGCACTTACAACTCCTTTGCTAGGATATCCTGTTCTAGGATCAATAATATGAGAATAACGTTGTCCATTAAAGGTTACATACTTTTCGTAATTCCCAGAAGTTACCACTGCTTTTTCATGAATTGGCAATAAGGTAAAAACCTTATTTTTATTTAAAGGATTTGTAATACCTACTTTCCAATCTTTACCATCAGGTTGCTTTCCCCAAGTATTCATATCGCCTGATGCATTAATAATCCCTGCTTCTACACCTTTTTGTTTCAACAGTGCTTTTGCTTTATCAGCAGCAAAGCCTTTACCAATAGCTCCAAAACCAATTTTCATGCCTCTTAGTTTTAAAAAAACAGAATGCTTTTCTTGGTTTAGAAAAATATTTTGGAAACCAACTTTAGCAACAGATTGTGTAATGATATCTTTAGAGGGCATTGTTTTCATAGTCCCATCAAACTTCCAAATTTTATCCATGGATGCATAACTGATATCAAAAGCTCCTTCGGTTAATTTTGATATTTGAATTGCTCGCTTAATTAAACTAAATAATTCCTCGTCAACAATTACTGATTTTATTCCTGCATTTTTATTAATTAACGCTGTTAAAGAATTTGAATCCCAAGATGATATTTTTTTCTCTATCCTAGATATTTCTGCAATTGCCAAATCTATATAGGTATCTCCTTGATTTTTATTTGCCGCTACTACAGTAATATCGAAACGGCTCCCCATTAATTTAAGTGTTCTTCTATATATTTCTTGAGAATTACTGACAAAGGAAACCATTAAGAACATGGCACCTATTACTCTATTTTTCATTTTTAACTAATAAGATGTTAAAAGCTTAATATATTCTCTTGGAGTTGTATTTTTATAACCTGTTTCGCCTAAGACTTTTCCGTTTTTGTCTAATACAACAACAAGCGGAAAGAATCCATTATTATTATATTTTTCAGCTAAACTATTATTCTCCTCTTGCACTTTTGGAGGTAATGTATTTTTTTTTCTTCGAGGGAAATCAGCTCTTAACATTACAAAATTAGATTTAGAGAACTCTTCAAACTCTTTAGATTCTAAAATCTCTTTTTCTAACTTTATACAAGGTGTACACCAATCAGATCCAGAAAAAACCAATACTATTTTTTGGTTTTTATCTTGTGCTATTCTTTCTGCTTCATCTAAATTAGTTACCCAATTTTGTGAAAAGCAATTCAGTCCAACAAATAAAAGTAAGACTGTACTAATACGTTTAATCATTTTTAAAAAGTAAATTAATAATAGGTTAACGCTATCTTTATTCTAAAATTGTAGTGTTAAAAATAATGCCGACTTAGTAGCACTAATTCGCAACATCTTACATAAATAAATAGCAAATTATAAAAGTAGTAGTGTTTTATAAATTGGTGTTTGACAGATTAAACTTCGTGTTAAAACTATATAACAGATAGAATAGAAAAACTCCTACCTTATTTTTTAGTTTTTAAAAGTTGTCTCAAAATAATAATTACAGAAAGCGTAAAAGTAAGTGCCATTAATGTTCCTGAAATCATTACAATGTACTTCATCCAGAGGATTCCTTTCCATAACAAATAAATACCTCCAAAGGTGAAAATTACAGAGATAAAAGGCTCAATCATTAAAAATAATTTCAACTTTTTTTTAAGTTGAGTTATACTGAGAATTAAACCCATTAAGAAGAATATAATAGACATAGATAGCACATGATTATGTATCAAAGTGAGCATTTCTTTATCACTTTTTTTAAATTTCATAACTGTAGCATCTTCGTCAGACTCATTTCCTATATATTGTTCTTCAATCCCATTTGGATTTGCTGAAGATGTATTACCAACAAATAATAATCCAGTAAAGAAGCCTATACTCAACACAATCACAAACGTGCCAATTAATAATTTTAAGTCTTTGGGAAGTGTGTAAATAAGTCCATTTAATTGCATTATAAAAGTTTTTTTTGGTGAAGTATTTTTATTGATCGTAAGACATCATTAACTGCATTAGTCATCGAACGTACAGAAATTGTAGCGCCAGAAATTGCTGCTATATTATCTCCATAAATTAAAATGTTGTTTTGCGATTTTCCTATAAATTGTTTTAACCAACGTTTACTCCCAATTTCGCCTCCGTAATCTTCACGATAAATTAAAATTTTAGATTTTACAATAATAAAATCTTTGTCAAACAAAATGAGATAATCAAAATAATCTGTTTTGCTTTGAGCTTTCGACACATACGCATAACCAATAAGATTTTTGGTTGTTTTAATTTCAAACAAATTATCGCTGTCAAACTCTGAAGAAAGTACATTAGTAATATTGGCAGGAAATGTTTTAGATCTTAATTGAAATTGTGAAATATTAAATGTAATTCCTATCTCTTTATTTACTTTTTTCAGAATACTTTTTGGAAGCCCAAAAGACATCATTACTACAGCAATAAATAAAATTAAAATATATTTAAAATTCATTCGATAAAAGTATTATTAATAATATCAAATAGCTAAAGCAAAAATATTTTCTTCAGCTTTAACTATTTGACTTAAAACTAATCTATAAAATTAAAACCAAACCCCAAAACCAATGTTTAGTTGCCCTTTTGTTTTATTATCTTCTATAGCATTATCAAGAAACTGGTAATCTACTTTTACCACAGCACCAGGAGCAACATGATAACTTAAACCTGAAGTCCATTCGTTTCTATTATAAGAATCATTTCTTATTAAAGCGCCATCTACAGCTGCATGTGTATCATACTTTTCATATTTCACAAAGACATCTAATTTTTGTTCTTTCCCTAATGGTATTAAGTTATATGCTGCCTCTAGATACCATCCTTTTAACTCTGATCCTAAATCAGCAGTGTTTAAAGTGTTATAGGCTTCTACATCGCTAAGATTTGCATGAATATATTGCCCTTTAGCAGAGAAACGTTTGTTAACATAACGTGCATCTAGTCCTAACATGGAAATACCTATATCTGCACCATCAATATCCTTAACATCCTCCTCAGCTTGTGCGCGTCCAAAATATCCTGAAAACCCCAAACGCAAACCCTGAATACCGTAATAATCTAATTTTGCTGAAAAGTTAGGAGTATTAATTGTAGATTCAGCTCCTTTTTGTCGTCCATTACGAAGTCCATTTTTTCCTCCTAATACTTTTGAACCATTTACTGAAGCAAAACCATTAAAAATATAAGCCTGATAGCGTAAATTAACTTCATTAAATTTTCCCGAAATTCCTATACCCACTTCTCTCCAGGTGGTTGGTACAATACTTTTATCGACATTAGGGCGCTCTACACCATTAAATGTAGTTGGTTCATGATACTCATTAATAATTCCCATTGGCACCAACATTAAGCCACCACGAATGTTTAAATTATCATTGATACTATAGTTTAAAAATGCCTGTTCTATGGATACTTCTTCAATATGTTCATATTCAATTTCTGTAACAAATTGTACTTTGTCACTAAACTTGTAACCTAATAGCATTACCATACGATGCACATCTAAATTGCCATTAGCTCCTTCTGGTTGATTGTAATCTACTTGAGCATAACCTCCAACAGTTACTCCTTTGGAAATGTTACCATCCAAAATATTTTGCACGGCATTATTTTGTTGATTAGTTACAATAGAATCTTGACTAATAGTTTGAGAAAACCCAAAACCAGAAACTAAAATTGTAATTGATAAAATAATTTTTTTCATTTATTTTTATTTAGACTTATTATAAATAATTATTTATTTCGTCGACAAAAATAATATTGAAATCTATAAAAACAAATGTTATTTAGAATTATTTTAAATAAAAAAATTAGTAATATGCATTAAATATTTTAGTAGCCTCATTATAAGCACTTTCAAACCTTAGTGTGCTTAAATTATTTATATTTTTATTTGAAGCAAAATAAGATAACAACTTTTCAGTAGGCATATTTCCTGTCAATACATCTTTAGCCATTGGACAACCTCCAAAGCCTTGAATAGCACCATCAAAACGCTTACAACCCGCTTTAAATGCAGCATCAACTTTTTCAAACCAAGAGTTAGGAGTTGTATGTAAATGTGCACCAAATTCTATACTGGGATAGTTAGGAATTAAATTAGAAAACAAATAATGAATATTTTCAGAGTTAGAACTACCAATAGTATCACTAAGCGATAAAACTTTAACTCCCATTTTACTCAAACGCTCTATCCATTCGCCTACTATTTCAATGTTCCAAGGATCTCCATATGGATTTCCAAATCCCATAGATAAATAAGCCACTACCTGTTTATTAGACTTATCCGCAATATTTAAAATCTCCTGAAGCGTAACTACAGATTGTGCAATGGTTTTATGTGTGTTACGCATTTGAAAATTTTCTGAAATAGAAAATGGATAGCCTAAATAATCAATTTCTTTATACTTTGAAGCATCAGTAGCTCCACGCGTGTTGGCAATAATAGCTAATAATTTACTAGTCGTTTCTAATAGATTAAGTTGTGATAAAACCTCTGCAGTATCTACCATTTGTGGAATAGCTTTGGGGGACACAAAACTTCCAAAATCAATAGTATCAAAACCAACACGAAGTAACGATTGAATATATTGTACTTTTTGTTCAGTAGGTATAAAGTCTTTAATCCCTTGCATGGCATCTCGCGGACATTCTATAATTTTAATTTTATTAAGCATCGAATTTATCTAATACTATGATAAAAATACCACTATTTTAATGAAACATCCGTGAGAAGTGATTACAAAAATGGCTCTTTAATTAATCTTTTTCAACAAAGCCTTATTAATCGTTCTAACAAGTTTAGGGCCTTCATAAATAAAGCCTGTATAAATTTGAACTAAATCGGCTCCAGCTTCTATTTTTTCAATGGCATCTTGTGCTGAATGGATACCTCCAACACCAATAATTGGAAATGCTTTATTACTTTTATCTGCTAAGTATTTAATAACCTGAGTACTTTTATCTTTAATCGGCTTTCCGCTTAAACCTCCGTTTTCTATGGTTAATAACCTTTCATTTGAAGTCCTTAAATTATCTCTTGCTACCGACGTATTTGATGCTATAATGCCTTCAATTTTAGTGGTAGTTACAAGATCAATAATTTCATCCAGTTGAATCGTATTTAAATCTGGCGCAATTTTAAGTAAAATAGGTTTTTGGTTATTAAAGTTATCATTAGCTTTTTTCACTTCATCAATTAATTCTTTCAAATAATCTTTATCATTAAGTTTAGCATGACTTCCAACATTAGGACAACTAACGTTTAGTACAAAATAGTCCACATAAGGATGTAAAGCATGAAAACATTTCAAATAATCTTTGGTATAATCTTCAGGAGTAGTGTCTGTGTTTTTACCAATATTACCGCCAATAATGAGTTGACCTTTATTCTTTTTTAATTGTGAAATAGCTGCTTCTATCCCTTCATTGTTAAAACCCATTCGGTTAATAATACCATGGTCTTTTTGCAATCTGAATAATCGTTTTTTTTGATTTCCTGCCTGCGCTTTTGGTGTAACAGTTCCTATTTCAATAAAGCCAAATCCAAAATTTGCCAATTCATTATATAAAACCGCATTTTTATCAAATCCAGCCGCTAATCCTACAGGGTTTTTAAATGTTAGTCCAAATAAATGACGCTCTAAAGATTTATCATTAACTTGATACATCCTTCTAATAAGGTTAGGAACAAAAGGAAATTTTGAAATATATTTTATAATCGAAAATGTAAAATAATGCACTTTTTCAGGATCAAAACAAAAGAGTATAGGACGAACAAGCGATTTATACATGAAGACTAATTTGAGTGCAAAAATAAACTAATTTCATGCAATAAAAAAGAAAGCATTATATCGCTTGTCTCTTTATAAACCGTTCTCTATTTTTGAATAAAATCAAATTAAGCATGTTAAATAAACAAGACATTATCAATCGTTTTATAAGCTATGTAACTGTTGATACTGAAAGCGATCCAAATAGTAAAACAACTCCAAGCACAGAAAAACAATGGGATTTAGCTAATAAATTAGTAGAAGAGCTAAAAACTATTGGAATGAAAAATGTTACTATTGATAAGAACGCATACATTATGGCAACTTTACCATCTAATGTTGACCACGATGTACCAGTTATTGGTTTTATTTCACATTTTGATACATCTCCAGATTTTACTGCTGCTAATGTAAGGCCTCAAATTATTGAGAATTATGATGGGGAAGACATTATTTTAAATGCGGAAGAAAGCATTGTATTATCTTCCAATTATTTTGAAGATTTACTCCTTTATAAAGGACAAACTCTCATTACAACCGATGGTACAACTCTGCTTGGAGCGGATGATAAAGCAGGAATTTGTGAAATTATTTCGGCTATGGAATATTTAATCAATCATCCCGAAATTAAACATGGAAAAATAAGGATTGGCTTTACGCCTGATGAAGAGATAGGTCGTGGTGCTCATAAATTTAATGTAGATGAATTTAGAGCCGATTGGGCCTATACGATGGATGGTAGTCAAGTTGGTGAATTGGAATATGAAAATTTCAACGCTGCTGGAGCAAAAATCAAAGTCAACGGAAAAATTGTACACCCTGGATATGCCAAAGGAAAAATGGTTAATTCTATGTATTATGCTACAGAGTTCATTAATAACCTTCCAAAAAGAGAAACTCCAGAATTAACTGAAGGTTATGAAGGCTTTTTTCATTTATATACTATGGAAGGTAAAGTTGAAGAAACCCAATTGCAATACATTATTCGAGATCATGATAAAGATAAATTTGAAGCTAGAAAAGCCTTAATACAAAAGATTGCAGACGATATGAATGCAAAATATGGTAAGCCAATTATTGACATTGAAATCAAAGATCAATATTACAATATGAAAGAAAAGGTTGAGCCTGTAAAACACATTGTAGATATTGCAGAGGAAGCTATGAAACAACTTAACATAACACCCCTAATAAAAGCGATTAGAGGAGGAACGGATGGTTCACAGTTGAGTTATATGGGATTACCATGTCCAAATATTTTTGCTGGTGGACACAATTTTCATGGACGATACGAATATGTTCCTGTTGAAAGTATGATTAAGGCTACTCAAGTGATTTGTAAAATTGCTGAATTAACTCAAGAAAAAGCTAAATGACCTTATGGATTTTCTAATTGATAAGCTTCAACAAAACAAAAGTGTCTTTGATGATCTTTTAAAAGATGTAAAGGAAGATATGTACTTATGGAAACAAACACCCGAAAAATGGTGCTTGTTAGAAATTGTATGTCATTTATATGATGAAGAACGAGAAGATTTTAGATTTAGAACCAAATGGGTTTTAGAAAAACCTAAACAAACACCTCCCAATTTTAATCCTGTTGTTTGGGTTACCGAGCGTAAATATATGGAGCAAGATTACCATACTATGTTAAACAAATTTATTGAAGAAAGAGAACAATCCATTTCATGGTTAAAATTACTAAATAATCCGAAATGGGGAAACTACTATGAACATCCAAAAAAAGGGAAGCTTACAGCAAAATTCTTCGTGACCAATTGGTTGGCACACGATTATTTACACATAAGGCAAATAACAAAACTAAAATTTGATTATCTTGAGAAACAATCTGGTGAAATGATAGATTATGCAGGAAACTGGTAGTTTCATAATTAACAGACTGCCACACTTTATTAAAAATAAAGTTCGCAGTGACGTAAAAAAATAAATCTCTTATTATGAAAAAAGTAAGCTCGGTTGAAGAATATATAGAAAATCAGGAACAATGGGTTGATGCCTTAACTTTATTGAGAGCTATAATAAATTCTACTGAAGCTGTAGAAACTCTAAAATGGAGCGCTCCAGTTTATACGGTAAATGGTAAAAATGTTCTAGGTCTAGGAGCGTTCAAACATCATTTTGGTATTTGGTTCTTCAACGGTGTATTCTTAAAAGATGAGAAAAAATTATTAATGAATGCACAAGAAGGAAAAACCAAAGCTTTACGACAAATGAGATTTACTTCAATAAATGATATTGATAAAAATATGGTACTCGCTTATGTCAACGAAGCTATTGAAAATCAAAAAGCGGGTAAAGAAATTAAATCTGATCGCTCTAAAAAAGAAACCGTTATTCCTATTGAACTGAAACAAGAGTTAAATAAAAACACTATATTAAATTCGAGTTTTAACAAATTAACGCCTTACAAACAAAGAGAATATTGCGAATACATTGAAACAGCAAAACGTGAAGCGACCAAAATAAGTCGTTTAGAAAAAATCAAACCAATGATAACTCAAGGCATAGGTTTAAATGATAAGTACAAAAACTGTTAATCCCTACACAATTTAAATCACAAAAGAAATAAGACTTACAGTAATAAAACCTACCAGAGCTAAAATAGTAGTCATCACGGTCCAACTTCTAAATGTTTGCTTTTCTGTTAAACCAAGATACTTACTAACCAGCCAAAATCCGCTATCATTAACGTGAGACATAATAGATGCGCCAGCAGCAATTGCAATTACTAAAAGGGCTTTATCAATCTCACCAATATCAGCTATTAACAATGGTGCTACAATTCCAGCCGCTGTAATCATTGCGACAGTTGCAGACCCTTGTAAGATTCTAATTAGTGCTGCAATAATAAAAGCGAAAAATAGTATTCCTATACCACTATTTGACAAATAATTCGCCAGCATTTCTCCAGATCCAGTGTTCACCAACATTTCTTTAAAAACGCCTCCAGCACCTGTTAACAGGATAATAATTCCAGCTGGACCCAAAGATTTTGTGGTTATATCCAGCAATTTATCTTTGTCTACTCCTCTTTTAACACCCAACAAATACCAAGCGATTAAATTGGCAATGATTAATGCCGAGAACGGATGACCAATCATCTGCATCCATATCTTTAATCGATTAGGAAAAGAAACAGTTTCTAACAACGAACTATTTAAAAATGTATTACTTACAATTAGGACAATTGGAATTCCAATAATTGCCAATATCATTCCTACAGAAGGATAATTGGATATATTATTTTCTTCCATTTCAAGTAATGGAGCATCAATATGAATTTTTTTAGCTATATACTTTGCGAATATTGGTCCACTAATAATTGCAGTAGGAATTCCAACAATAAAACCAAATAAAATCACCCATCCCAAATCTGCCTTTAATATGTCCGCTACAGCAACAGGGCCAGGAGTTGGAGGTATAAATGCATGTGTTATGGCTAATCCTGCGAGTAACGGCATACCATACAAAAGCAATGATTTTTTCGTTCTCCGTTGGATTGAATAAATAAGTGGGATTAATATAATAAAACCAACATCGAAAAAAACCGGAATGGCTATAAAAAATCCAGTAAGCATTAATGCGAAAGGGGTTCGCTTTTCACCAAACTTATGAAGCAAATATTTAGCTAGAGCCTCCGCACCTCCAGAATGTTCTAAAATCGCACCAAACATGGCTCCTAAACCAACAACAACTGCAACAAAACCCAAGGTATTTCCCATACCTTCTTTTATTGTTATAATTATGTTTGCGGGTTGCATACCTGCAATTACACCAACGGTAATACTTGCGATTAACAACGCTATAAACGCTTGAATTTTAAATCGTAGTATTAGGGTTAACAAAACGATGATTCCAAAAATTACTGCTCCAATAAGTTGATAATCTAACATAACATTTACCAATTTGTGTGAAAGAATTTGTGTAATGGGTTATCGATACGTTGATAGGTATGTGCACCAAAATAATCGCGTTGCGCCTGAATTATGTTAGCCGGAAGTCTATCGGTCGTTAATGACACCCAATAATTATAAGCGGCTTGAAAACATGGTAGAGCTATTCGAGTTGAGATTCCTTTCGTTAAAACAGTAGCAATACTTTGCTCATTCTTGCTCACAGAAATAAATATTGAAATGTCATCTAAAAGGGTTTCAGATGACATAAAAACAGAAACACAATGTTCCATTAAATTAGATTTAATTATGCATCCGTTAGTCCATATTCTGGCTATTTCTGATAGGTTCAAATTCCAATCGAAATTTTTAGAAGCTTCATTTATAAGTTCAAAACCTTGATGATGATTCACTATCCTTGCTGATTGATATGCGTTTTTTAAATCTTCAATATTCAAATTTGGTTTAGCTTTATACTGGGACTCAATACGTTTAGAGAAAGAAACTCTTTTTTCTTTAAACGACGATATATATCGCGCAAATACAGCAGCCGTCATCATAGTATTTGGAACTCCCAATTCTAAGGCCGATGTACTTGACCATGATCCTGTGCCTTTATTTCCGGCTTTATCCAAAATTAAATCTATTACATACTCATCACCTTCTTTTTTGAGCAAAATCTCAGTCATTATTTCTAACAAATAATTTGATAAATGGCCGTCATTCCAAGATGAGAACACTTCGGAAATCTTTTCATAACCCATTGAAAGCGACAATAATGCAAAAAGCTCTGCCAGTAGTTGCATTTCGGCATATTCTATACCATTATGCACCATTTTTATATAATGTCCTGCTCCTTCCGGTCCAATATAGGTACAGCAAGGATTCCCTTTAAAATCTCTAGCCGCTACGGTTTCCAAAATTTTAGAGACGTTTTTATAGCCTTCTTTTGACCCTCCTGGCATGATTGACGGTCCTTTTCTTGCTCCTGCTTCTCCTCCTGATATGCCAACACCTAAAAAAGCAAAATTTTTAGATTTCAGCAATTCAAATCTTTTCTTTGTATTTAAATAATGGGAATTGCCTCCATCTAAAATGCAATCTTCTTCAGACAATAAAGTCATCAACCTATTAATTACTGTATCTACTGGTTTTCCCGCAGGTATCATCAACAATATCTTTCTAGGCTTTTCTATAGAATTAACAAACGTGTCTAAATCTGTAAAACCTTTTATATTTTTAAATGAATTGTTTTCGATAATAAAATCGTCTACTACATGTTTTTCATCGCCTTCTGCCCTATTATAAACAGATATTTTAAAGCCTTTTTCTGCTATATTCAATGAAATGCTTTTCCCCATAACACCTAAACCTATAATGCCAAAATCAGTATTACTCATTGTTTAGTTTGTTTATAATATATTTTACAATACAGTCTTGATCTTTATTAATATTGACGTGTATGCCGTAATTGGGTGCTTCTAAAATTTCAAATTGTGATCTTAAGATTTCTGGTTTAAAAAAATGTTGAGATCTATTCTCCATACGACGTTTAATTATATCGTAGGCTCCTTCGAGATAAATCCATTTAATAATTAAAACCTCTTTAGATAATTGTTGCCTATACTTTTCTTTTAAAGCTGAACAGGCAAGAATAGCCCCATTGGAAGCATGCCATTGTTTTAATTTATTTGCAAGAATATTTAGCCAAGGAGTCCTATCATCATCATTCAACGGAAATCCTCTCTTCATTTTTTCAATATTAGGCTGCGTATGAAAATCATCTGCATCATAAAATGGAATATTTAAAGCAATTGAAAGTAATTGCCCAATTGTAGTTTTACCACAACCACTAACTCCCATAATTACATATATGTTTACTTTTTTTTTAATATTGAAGTCCTTGATTAAATTAATAGCCTAAAATATTAATAAATACAGAAAACAGATTGCATTATATTTCAGTGAATAAATTCTAACAAGAACGACAAAAAAAGCAGCTCTAAGAGCTGCTTTTTTAATTATTTTTTCACTGCTGGAGGTGCATTGAGCTTCATACTCATTTCCATAGAAATGGCTGAGCGTTCAAACTTAATTTTTCCTGCTAAGGTTTCAATAACACAAGAACTATCTTTATCATTTAGTTCCAAAACTTTACCATGCATTCCACTTTTAGTTATTACTCTATCTCCTCGTTTTAATTCTGCAGCGAATTTTTTTTCTTTCTTTGCGCGTTTCATTTGCGGTGCAATCATAAAGAAATACACAACTACAAACATTAAAATAAACGGCGCAAATTGACCTAATCCTTCCATTAACTATAAATAACTATTTTTAATTATGGTTATGCCCTTCATGACCAGGTTGTGTACTAGATTTAGTAGGTGCTGGTTGTTGAAGAATAGATGAGGTTTTTTGCGGTGCTGCATTAGGATCTGGTTTAATAAATGCTGTAATTTTAACAGATTCTTTTCCACTCTCTGTATTAGCAGTCAAATTAATAGTTTTTGATACTTTGTTAGCACCTTTACCATTAAATTTAACTGTAAAATTAGCAGATGATCCTGGAGCTAAAGGTTCTTTACTCCAATCTTGTGGTACAGTACATCCACAAGTACTTTTAATATCTGTAATCACTAATGGTGCTTTACCCGTATTTGTATATGAAAATACAGTTTCAACTGGGGTACCGTTTTCAATTTCCCCAAAATCGTGTACTGTCTCATCAAATGTAATTACTGGCAAATTTCTTGATGATGAATCTCTTTCAGCTGCTTGGGTTACATTTTCAGATTTCACTTTGCTTGTCGCATCTTCTTTACAAGATGTAAATGCCACCAAACATAAGGCACTTAATCCTAAAATTACTTTTTTCATGTTCTTAATTTTTAATTGTCTATTCAAGATAAACATTTGGGTTAATATTTGTTTTTCGGTTATTTTGGCATAAATGTAATAAAAAAATTATTACTTCAATCCTCGCCCTGCCTTATTTAACGTTCCTTTATCACTATATTCTTTGGCTAAATTGTCTAATATGCCGTTAATAAACACACTACTTTTTGGTGTAGAATACTCTTTTGCAATCTCTAAATACTCATTTATTGTGACTTTTACAGGAATTGATGGAAATTTTTGAAACTCGCAAATCGCCATTTGAAGCAACACAAAATCAATGTTAGCTATACGATCCTTATCCCAATTTGCCGTTTTACCCTCAATTTCTTTACTAAACGTTAATTCGTTTAACATGGTATTCTCCAAAAGGTCAATAGCAAAGTTTTTGTCTTCCGTATCTTTAAATAGCTTAGGTACAAATTGACTTTCTAGTGATTGCGGGTTAGATTTACGTAACAATTTAACTATTGCTGTATTAATAACAGGAAGATCATCAAGCCAAGTAATATTTTTATCCTCATAATAATTATACAACTTTTCGTTTGGCGCAATGATCTCTTTAAACATATCAATCACAATCATTTTATCTTCTTTAAAAGACGACAATTTTGTTGCCATATAGTCTTTATAAAGTTCGCTTTCAATAAAGGCTCTAAAAATAATATCTACATATTCATTGTCAAACTTCCAGTTATTTATTTTTCGAACTTCCAATTCTTGCTTAAGTAAATTATTATGCTTCAAAAAATTTAAAAGCTCATTGTTTACAAATTTTCTATTTGGGTTTTTTTCTTCTGAAGTTGGTAAATGCTTTTGTTGCAATTTAATTAGGTAATCTTCAGCTTTTGCTTGCACTTCTATTAATAAGGATAGCATTAAAAGAAATAAATTATACATGTTATCCATGCTTTCTAGCAAAAACTGTTCGTCTTTTTTAAGATTATCGCTTTCATTACTTTTAATTGCAAATATAATTTGCATTACTTTTGTACGAATATGTCTTCTGTTAAGCATTTTTTAAAGAACATTTTAATTCCTAAAAAAGGAATATTTTAATAAATAAAATAATTAAGGCGAAAGCATAAATCTTTCGCCTCGCAAAAATAGTATTATTTTAAAAAAGAACTTATTTTGAGTTCTCTTTTTTTCTTACTTCTATTCTATTCTTAGCAATATTTAGAGCAGCATGATTGCTTGTAATCTCATTTGTTTCTGCATTACTCAATATTTCTAAAGTGGTATTGTATATATTTTCGGTCTTTCTAATAATTTCTTGCTTACCATAACCTTCTAATTCTGCATACACATTAATTATTCCTCCTGCATTTATTAAGAAATCTGGTGCGAATATAATACCTCTTTCTTGCAAAATAAGACCATGTCTCTCTTCTTTAGCTAATTGATTATTAGCAGCACCAGCAATAACTTGTGCTTTTATTTTGTAAACCGTGTCATCATTTACTGTAGCTCCTAAAGCACAAGGTGCATAAATATCCATAGATTCGCTATAAATATCGTCTCCTCTAAAAATACTAGCTCCATATTTTTTACTTACCTCTTGTAAACGTTCTTCATTAATGTCTGCTATTACAACATTTGCCCCTTCATTAATTAAATGCTCAACCAAAGATTCTCCAACATGCCCAATACCTTGAACATACACTTTTTTATCTTCGAGAATATCTGTTCCAAACTTGTATTTAGCTGCAGCTTTCATTCCCATAAAAACACCGTAAGCTGTTATAGGCGAAGGATTACCTGCACCTCCTTTACTTTCTGAAATACCAGTAACATAAGGTGTTACCTCACGCACTAAGTCCATATCACCAGTTTCCATGCCAACATCTTCGGCTGTGATGTATTTTCCACTTAAAGAATGTACAAATTCGCCAAAACGCTTCATTAACTCAGATGTTTTCTGCGTTTTAGCATCACCAATAATAACCGCTTTTCCGCCCCCAAGATTTAATCCTGTAATGGCAGCTTTAAAGGTCATCCCTCTTGATAGCCTTAACGCATCGTTTAAAGCTTCCCATTCATTATTATATTGCCACATTCTAGTACCGCCAAGTGCTGGTCCTAAAACCGTATTATGAATTCCAATTATTGCTTTTAATCCTGTATCTTTGTCGTTGCAAAACACAACTTGTTCATGATTATCAAAAGAAAGTTGTCCAAATACTGGATCAACTTTTTTAATTTCGCTTAAGTTAATGATGTCTGAAATCATTTAAAATGTATTTGTTTAGTTTATTGTTATTTGAATAATCTCTAATAACAGCGTGCAAAAATAATCTAATATTACATTTTATACAAAGAAATCAGGTTTAAAACACGAAATCAATAATAAACGGTTGTTTTTAAAAAAATTGTAAATGAAAGAATTACAGCACCTTAATAAGTATTTTAAAAAGTATAGGTCTAAGCTTTTAATAGGTATAACTATTACCATTCTTGCAAAAATTTTCGCGTTGTTTACACCACGCTTAATTGGTCAATCTATTAACGTTATTGTTGCTAAATTAGAAGGTGACATAGATTCGACCTTTAAAGCAGATTTAGCAATGAATATCATGTATCTTATCGGTGCTGCACTTATTGCAGGGTTGTTTACATTCTTAAAACGCCAGACAATTATTAACGTTTCACGATACATTGAATTCGACCTAAAAAATGAAGTATATCAGCAGTACCAGAGATTATCCCTTAATTTTTATAAAAAAAATAGGACTGGAGATTTAATGAATCGTATTAGTGAAGACATTAGTAAAGTACGCATGTACACAGGACCAGCAATTATGTATAGTATAGATACCGTTACACTCTTTGTTATTGCGTTAATCTACATGTTTAATCGTGCGCCAACATTGGCATTATACACTATTATTCCATTACCAATTTTATCGTTTACCATTTACACATTAAGTAAAATAATACACAAGCGCAGTACTATTGTACAAGTATATTTATCAAAATTATCAGCATTTACACAAGAATCTTTTAGTGGTATCTCAGTAATTAAAGCAAACGGAATAGAACATCAAACAAACATTGCCTTTGAAGCATTATCAACCGAAAGCCGGCAAAAACACATTGATCTAACCAAGGTACAAGCGCTTTTTTTTCCACTAATGATTTTACTTATAGGCGCTAGTAATTTATTGGTAATCTATGTTGGTGGTTTTCAATATATAAACGGTGACATAGAACATTTTGGAACTATTGCCGAGTTTATTATCTATGTAAATATGCTCACGTGGCCTGTTGCAGCTTTAGGCTGGGTTACTTCTATTACTCAAGAAGCCGAAGCTTCACAAAAACGTATCAATGAATTTTTAAAAGAGAAACCTGAAATTAAGAATACTGTAAATTCTCCAACTGAGATTAAAGGAAGTATAAGCTTTGAAAATGTATATTTCACTTATGATGACACAAACATTCATGCTTTAAAAGGTTTGAGTTTTAACATTAATGAAGGTGAAACACTAGCAATAATTGGGAAAACTGGCTCTGGAAAATCTACAATATTAGACTTGATTGGCAGACTTTACGATGTTAATAGAGGTCTTATTGCCATAGATGACACACCTATAAATGAAGTAAATCTTAAGAGTTTGCGAAATAATATAGGCTTTGTGCCTCAAGAAGCATTTTTATTTTCAGATACTATACAAAACAATATTAAGTTTGGCTCAGTAAATGCTACTGATGAAGATGTTATTCAAGCAGCGAAAGATGCCGTAGTGCACAAAAATATCATGAAATTTGCAAAGGGTTACGATACCATTTTAGGTGAACGTGGCATCACACTTTCTGGAGGGCAAAAACAACGCATCTCAATAGCTAGGGCTATAATAAAACATCCCAAAATTTTACTTCTGGACGATTGTTTATCAGCTGTAGATACAGAAACCGAAGAAAAAATACTTAACAATTTAAATACCTTTTCTAAAGGTAAAACAACCATTATAGTAAGTCATAGAATTTCTTCTGCTAAAAATGCAGATAAAATAATCGTATTAGATGATGGCAAAGTGATACAAGAAGGCACTCACGAACAACTCATAAACATTGATGGTTACTACGAAGAACTCTATGTAAAGCAACTTTCTGAAACATCAAAAACAAATCTTAACTAAAAAATATACCATTATTAACAATCTGTTTTCTCTAAGTGATTAAAAACCAATGTTTCCGTACAATTAAGCATCAAAACTAAAATTGATAAAAAGAAATATCATAATTAGTTGGTTGCCTTAATTTTTTTTTAGATTTTTGAATCAGTAAAAATTTAATTCTAAAACTTAATAACACGATTATGGGTAATAATGATATGATGGAGAAAGAAGAAATATTTTCAAAAGTTTTAAGAGCTGGAAGACGCACTTATTTTTTTGATGTAAGAGCTACTAAAGCTGGTGATTATTATCTTACTATAACCGAAAGTAAAAAATTCACCAACGACGATGGCTCATTTCACTATAAAAAACACAAGATTTATTTATACAAAGAAGATTTTTCAGAATTTAATAGTATTCTAGCCGAAATGACTGGCTATATTATTGATGAAAAAGGCGAAGAAGTTATAAGCGAACGACATCAAAAAGATTTTAAAAGAGAAGAATATACTACTAATGAATCCACTGATGAAACCGCATTTGAAGAAAAACCAAAATCCTCTGATAGTTTTACAGATGTAAATTTTGAAGATATATAGTCTTAATAAATTCTTAAAATATGTAAAACCGTTACTTTATAGTAGCGGTTTTTTTATATTTATGCTCTAACTAACACTTATTTATTCTAACCTATCACAACAATGAAAAAACTATTCTTCCTTAGCCTTTTGTTTTGTGTATTTACACAAGCTCAAAACAAAGTTGATTTATCGTATTACTTACCTCAAAATATAACTTACAACCAAAATATACCAACACCAGAAAGTATTATAGGACATCAAGTTGGCGAATGGCATGTTACACATGATAAACTTGCACAATATATGTATGCGCTTGCAAAAGCTTCAGACAGAATTACTATTGAAAGTAGAGGAAAAACCTTTGAAGGCAGACCTGTTTTATTACTAACCATTACCTCACCTCAAAATCATCAAAATATTGATGCCATTCGAGAAGCTCATATTGCAGCTACAGAAAGTAATTCAGTAAATACAGCAAATATGCCTATAGTGGTGTATCAAGGTTTTTCTATTCATGGTAACGAACCCAGTGGTGCCAATGCAGGTTTATTAGCCGCCTATTATTTAGCTGCAGCCCAAGGCGATTATATTACTAAATTATTAAACAATACAGTAATCTTATTTGATCCCTCATTTAATCCCGATGGCTTGCAGCGTTTTGCCTATTGGGCAAATACCAATAAGAGTATAAACCTCAACCCAGATCCAAACGACAGAGAATATAGTGAGGTTTGGCCTGGAGGTAGAACCAACCATTATTGGTTTGATATGAACCGTGATTGGTTACCAGTACAACTTCCAGAATCTAGAGCTAGAATTGCTACATTTCATAAGTGGTTACCTAATATTTTAACCGATCATCATGAAATGGGAACTAATGCAACCTTCTTTTTTCAGCCAGGAATCCAATCAAGAACACATCCTTTAACGCCAAAGTTAAATCAACAGCTTACTAAAAGCATTGGTAATTTTCATGCCAAAGCACTAGATAAAATTGGTTCGTTATATTACACCGAAGAAAGTTATGATGATTTTTACTATGGCAAAGGCTCTACATTTCCAGATATAAATGGAGGTATTGGCATTTTATTCGAACAAGCAAGTTCTCGTGGACATATTCAAGAGAGCGACAATGGCATCCTAACCTTTCCATTTACCATTCGTAATCAATTTACAGCTGCCTTATCTACTTTAGATGCTGCAAAAAACATGCGTGAAGATATTTTAAAATATCAACAAGATTTCTTTAAGAATGCAAGAGCTGAAGCTGCTAAAGAAAATGGAAAAGGGATTGTTTTTGGCGACGAAAAAGATGCTGCTAAAACATACCATTTGGCAGAGATATTAAAACGTCAGCACATTACATTTAAAGAAATAAAACAAGATTTCACTATACAAGGCAAACACTTTAAAAAAGGGTATAGTTATTTTGTGCCTAAAAACCAGAAGAATACACGCTTAATAAACGCCATGTTTGAAAAACGTACTAAATTTCAAGACAGTTTGTTTTACGATATTTCGGCTTGGACTTTCCCATTGGCATTTAATGTAGATTACGCCGAAGGTGTATCTACCAATAATGCTGGAGCCGAAGTCACCGATTTACAGTTTAAAGAAGGAACCGTTTCTGGGCGTAGTAATTATGCATACGTTATGGAATGGCATGAATATTACACACCTAAGGTTTTAAACAAAATATTAAGTAAAGGCTTGCGTGCCAAAGTTGGCATGAAACCTTTTAGCTTAAACGGAAAGCAATATGATTATGGTACCATTTTAATTCCTGTTCAAAATCAAAAGTTAAATACAGGAGGTTTGTACAGTTATCTTAGTGAATTAGCTAAAGACAGTCATGTGCAAATTGATGCGCTATCAACTGGATTAACAAAAGGCATAGATTTAGGAAGCGGACGTTTTAGAGCTTTACAAAAACCAAAAATAGCGTTATTGGTTGGCAATGGTATTTCATCTTACGATGCAGGAGAAATTTGGCATTTGTTTGATACACGTTACGATATTACTGTTACCAAATTGGATACTAAAAGTATTGGTCGTGCAAACCTAAGTCGTTATAATACTATTATTGTTCCAGCAGGCGGATTTAGAGGTTCAGGGATAACTGAAAGCAATACCAAGAAAATAAAGACTTGGATTCAAAATGGTGGAACTTTAATTGCCTATAGAAGTGCTTTAAATTGGGTAAAGAAAAACGAGTTAGCAAAAATAGAGTTCAAAAAAATGGAACGTACTGCAAAAGGTGTTTCTTATGAACAACGCGGTGATTATAATGGTGCTCAATTTATTGGAGGTGCTATTTTTAAAGCTAAAACAGATCGTTCTCACCCTATTAATTTCGGATATAAAAACAATACGATTGCGTTGTTTAGAAACACAACGCTTTTTATGAAACCAGACAAAAACAGTTATAATAACCCTATACAGTATACTAAACGTCCTATTTTAAGTGGTTATATTTCTAAAAGAAATCTTGATAGCATTGGTAGTACAGTCCCTTTACAAATTAAACGCCTAGGAAAAGGAAAGGTTGTAGCATTTACCGATAACACCAACTTTAGAGCGTTTTGGTATGGCACCAATAAATTGCTGATGAATGCTATTTTCTTTAGAGAAGAATTATAATTTTATTGCAAGAACAGACAATAATAAAACACTTATAAGGTAAAGCAATGCCAGTTTTAAGCTAGATAAAACACTTAAAACAAATATCAGAATTAACAGATATATTGGAACCAGAGTAATAGCTACAGTAAACCTAAATGTAGCAATAAACTCTGGTTCTTTTATTTTTGGTTGTACTGCACATTTCCATATAAGATAAGGAAGAAGTAAATTTAAAATAAGTAATCCTTTTAAAAAAGATCTTAATCCATTCAGCTTTGATTTTGATTTTCGTTTATAACTCTCAAAATTATTAGCAATACAAGTATTTACGTCTTTTGGATTTAGGTAATCTAAATGTAAAGCATCCAACTTTTGAAGTGATTCCTGATAATCTTCATCTGAAATATGAGTGGTTAATTTTGAGATTTCAGCTTTAATTTTGGTTTTTAACTTTACAACATCGTTATTTCTGTTATCCGAAATAAATGTTTTGGCAGCAATAGGTTTACCAAAATATACAGACGCACAATCAGGATACTGTTTAGCAGTCATAAAATTTAAACCAACAGGCACCAATTGTAAATCTATATCTGGATATTTTTCAAGTGTATTAAAGACAATGCGTGTAAACCCTTTACTTAATGGCCTTACTGTACGGTTTAGGTTGTGATTACCTTCAGGGAAAATCACAATAGCCTCATTATTATTAAGTAACTCTGAGCAAGATTCAAAAATAGCAGTATTGTTAGAAATAGTATTCCAACCATCACGAATTCTATACACAGGTAGCATTTGTAGGCTGTTTAAAATAGTACTTATAAAACTCTTTTTAAAAATTGATGCTCTTGATAAAAAATATGTAAAACGTCCACATTTTACCGCAATAAGTAAAGCATCTAATAAAGCATTTTGATGATTGCTAAGAAGTAAAACAGGTTTATTTTTTGGAACATTTTCAATATTATAAACTTTTATGTTTTTATAATAAAAAAACAAACCAAGTTGTATATACAATTTTATACTATGTAACCACAGTTTTTTCATTACTTATTATATTTTGTCGCGACCAAAATGAAGCCAATAATAATCCAGATATAATATGCCAAATACCCCAAAAAGCAGCTAAAATTGCCATACCTCCAAGTCCGTTAAAAAATGTGAAAATCAATAGTAATCCCAATCCAGAATTTTGAATTCCTGTTTCAATGGCAAGAGTTTTTTGGTTCACAAAGGATACCTTAAATAACTTTGCCACCATAAACCCAAGAATAATAGCCAATATGTTATGCCCTATTCCAATATAAAGTACATGGTGTATATAATTATTAAACACATCAATATTGTTAGAAAACGCAACAACAACAATGGCTACAAAAACAATTACAGAAAGAGGCTTTAATAGTTTTGAAAGTTTTAATGCTATTGTTTCATTTTTATAACGCATCAACATTCCAAAAAACAATGGTACTCCTAAAATCATAAGTACCACTTTTACTAAATCTATGGGATTAATAGCAACCGTTTTTAATAATTGTTCTGTGGGAGGATACAAGTTACCATAAAACTCAAAATTAAAGGGTGTCATAATAATTGCTAAAAACGTTGCAATTGCCGTTAAGCTTACCGAAAGTGCTGTATTTCCTTTAGCTAAATGAGTCATAAAATTAGAAATATTACCTCCAGGACATGCGGCAACCATTATCATACCTAAGGCAATACTGGGCTGTGGTTTAATCAAGATAACTAAACCAAACGTTAACAATGGTAACAAAACAAATTGTGACAACACACCAATCAATACAAGTTTTGGTTGTTTGAGCAATTGTTTAAAATCGTCGACGGTTATACCAAGAGCAACACCAAACATTACAACAGCCAATGCTATATTTAGCACCCAAAGACCAGTACTATCAAAATTTATTTTAACATTATCTAGTTCTTGCATATGTTTAGGCTACAGGTGTTCCATTTTTTACATTTTGTTCAGGCTTTAATAAAATAACATCTTTGCCATTAACTGCTCCCATAACCAAACATTCGCTCATAAAATTGGCAATTTGCTTTTTAGGGAAATTAACTGTAGCCACTATTTGCCTGTTTAACAGTTCTTCCTTAGTATACAATGTTGTAATTTGTGCCGAAGATTTTTTGATTCCTAAGTCCCCAAAATCAATGGTGAGTTGGTAAGCGGGTTGTCTTGCTTTTGGAAAATCGTTTACTTCTATAATAGTGCCAACACGTAGATTTACCTTTGTAAAATCTTCGAAAGTTATTGTGTTACTCATTTTTTAAAAATACGAATATTTACTATATTTAAATAAAACAATTTCTTATGTCAGTTACACCATCAAATATGTTAGCTCTAGGTATTACAGCACCAGATTTTAATTTAATTGATACTACAAACGGTAGTCTTAAACAGTTAAAACATCTAAAAGGTAACAAAGGCACGGTTATAATGTTTATTTGTAACCATTGTCCGTTTGTAGTACATGTAAATGAAGCGTTAGTAGCAATTGCAAATACATATACAAACAAAAGCATTGGTTTTATAGCCATTTCTAGTAATGATGCCATTGCTTATCCTCAAGATGCACCAGATAAAATGAAAGCACATGCTTTAAATGAAGGCTACCCTTTTCCTTATTTATATGATGCATCACAGGAAGTGGCCAAAGCTTATAATGCAGCATGCACACCAGATTTGTATGTATTTAATGGCGATTTAAAACTAGTATATCGTGGGCAACTGGATGATTCTCGTCCCGAAAACGGTATTCCTGTTACTGGAAAAGACTTAAAACATGCTCTAGACTGTTTGCTAGAAGGCAAAGAAAATGCAACAATACAAAAGCCTAGTATTGGTTGTAATATTAAGTGGAAGGGATAAACTTATGGCTCAAATAACATTTGTACCAATTACTCATAAAAACAACGGATAAAACTTGTTTTTAAATATGATTCCAAAACCAAACTATATGCTAACAATTAAAAAGTTTACTAAAAATAATAAACTATGGATAGAGAAAAACTAAAAATATATGATGCGATTGTTGCTAAATGCGACAGATTTGAAAGAAAAGGAAAAACAATGCCCTATACATCTGCTAACGGATACATGTTTTCACTTTTTAATAAAGCAGGAGAAATCGGTATTCGGTTTTCCAAAGAAGTACAGAAAAAATATATCTAAGAGTTTAACACTACCTTATATAAGTCCTATAATTCTATAATGAACGGATACGTGCTAATACCTGAAAGAATACTTGAAGATTTAGATAATGTTGCAAAGTTATTGGATGAAAGCTTTGATTATGTAATGACCCTTCCTCCTAAATAAAAACTATGGATAACTCTATACATTAAACCAAACTTTATTCTCCAGTAAACTCCGCATCTCTACGTTCCACAAAAGATTGAATGCCTTCTTTGGCATCCTGAGATTGCATAAGTCTATGTAATATTGGCATTAAATCAGCTTTGGCAGCTTCAAATCCTTCTTCAAAAGTTTTAGTAGCATTAACAATAGTTGCCTCTACACCTAATGGTGCTTGTTTTGCTATCGTTTTTGCAATGGCTAATCCAGTTTCAAACGGATTATCTGCAATTTCTTGAATGAGACCTATACGTAAAGCTTCATTTTCATTAAAGGTATCTCCTGTTAACAAATAACGCATTGCATTTCCCCAACCACAACGTTGTGCAAATCTTATCGTAGCACCTCCAAACGGAAAAATGCCACGCTTAATTTCTATTTGCCCAAATGTACTTCCCTTTGCAGCAATACAAATATCGTTAGCCAATACTAACTCTATAGCAATGGTTAACGCGAAGCCTTGCACTGCTACTACAACAGGTTTTGTTCTTTTTCTTCCCATTAATTGGACTGGATCTACCAAATCATCACCAAATAAAGTAGCTCCTTTTGCAACGTGTTTAGCAACATCGGCTAAATCTAAACCTGATGTAAAATGTTTGCCTTTAGAATGTAAAAAACCGCATCTCAAATTTTTATCATCTTCCAATAGCGTAAAAGCTTCTGCCAATTCCTGTAACATTTGAAATGTAAATGCATTCATTTTCTCATTTCTATTGAGCTCTATTAGCAATACATGATCTACTATTTCTGTTTTAATAAAATCCATACTTATATACATTTATGAGTTCCCAATATACTTGTATTATCAACGAATTACAATATTTAGTTTCCGCTTTTATTTGATGAGTTTTATTATTTACCGTAATTTTAAAGAAATATGAATATGAATAATAAACAAATAGTAAATGCTTTCTTTGAATTTGTGACAAATGGAAAAACAAATGAAGCTTTTGAGTTAGTAGATAATAATGTTAATTGGTGGATTCCTGGAACTTTGCCCTTTTCAGGAAACAAAACAAAAGAAGAATATCTGCAAGTAGTAAATGCTATAAAAAATGGTTTTCCAAGTGGATTAAGTTTAACGGTTACATCTTCTATTGCAGAAGGAAATTATGTGGCTGCCGAAGTTGAATCTAATGGTAATCATATAAACGAAAAAACTTATAATAATAAGTGTCATTCCCTTTTTGAAATTAAAAATAATAAAATAATTTCTGTCAAAGAATATATGGATACACTGCATTTATTTCAACTTATACAACCTTAATAACTTATTTTAATTTACTAAATAATTCATTTATGCGTCGTTTAAAAAAATTCCTTCTAATTGTAATTGTCCTTATTATTATTTTTGTTGCTAATATTTTTATTTCTACTGGTTATTTCAGAACCATTGAACCTCATTTTGATGGCGAAATTGTTAAAAGAATCGCTATTTCAGGAGCCGAAGATATCACAGTAAGTGCTATTGATAGTTTTGCTATTATATCTTCTACCGACAGAAGTGTTTTTCCACAAGAAAAAGAACAATTTGGTGGTTTATATTATATGAACCTTAAAAATGGTGACTTTAAAACAAAAAAACTCACGTCATCTTTTAAAAAACCTTTCGCACCTCATGGTATGTCGATGATTAAAATTGATAGTACATATAAAATCATGGCAATAAACCACACTCCTCAAGGACATTTTATTGAGGTTTTTAAATTAAATGACAAACAGTTGACTTTTGAAAAAACATTAAGTGATGCATCTATGATTAGTCCTAATGATGTCGTTATGATTGACGAGAATCGATTTTATTTTACCAACGATCATGGCAATACTAAAGGATTTGGTAGATTTCTTGAAGACTATATTGGATTTGCAGCCTCAAATGTAATATTTTTTAATGGTAAAAATTATCGAGAAGTTGCCAAAGATATTGCTTATGCCAATGGTATAAATTATGACACCAAACGCAATTTACTTTTTGTAGCATCTCCAAGGAAATTTTTAATTAAGGTGTTTTCTGTACAATCTAATGGTGATTTAGAATTTATAGAAGATATTGATTGCAACACAGGAGTTGATAATATAGAATTTGATACCGAAGGAAATCTTTGGGTTGGCGCACATCCTAATTTATTAAGATTTGCCGCCTATGCTAAAGGAAAAGAAGCCACTTCGCCTTCTGAAATTATTAAAATTAAATACAATGGTAAAAACGATTATACCGTTGAAACCGTCTATTTGGAAGATGGTTCAGAAATGTCAGCTTCAACGGTTGCAGCGCCTTTTGGAAATTTATTGATTACTGGGAATGTAAAAGATGATGAATTTTTAATTTTGAAAACAGCTAACTAATCCATGGGAAGAAAAAGGATTCTAATCCCAGTTCCAAGTTATGGCTTTGACCCTACTGAAGCCGCTATACCTTGGAAATTATTGTCACAAAAAGAAATTGAAGTTATTTTTATAACGCCTGACGGACAAAAAGCCACTGCCGATAAATTAATGGTTAGTGGAAATAAATTAGGTATTTGGAAATCGGTTTTAAAAGCAAGACAAGATGCTGTTAATGCTTATTTAGAAATGGAGAAAAGCAAATCGTTTTATAACCCCCAAAAATATGATGAAGTTTTAGAAAAAGATTTTGACGCAATTCTTTTACCTGGTGGTCATGACAAAGGTGCTAAAGAATATCTGGAATCTAAAATATTACAAGAACTTATCGTTGCCTTTTTTAAAGCTCAAAAACCCGTTGCTGCTATATGTCATGGTGTTATTTTAGCGGCCAGAAGTATTGATCCTGATACTGGAAAATCGGTTATTCATAATTATAAAACCACGTCATTACTTAAATCTCAAGAGTTGTTAGCATATAATCTCACTAGGTTTTGGCTTAAGGATTATTATTTAACTTATCCTGAGACCACAACAGAAGATGAAGTTAGATCTGTTTTAGCAGACCAAAATAATTTTATTAAAGGACCAACACCGTTGTTAAAAGACACTCCTAAGAATTTAAACAGAGGTTTTATAGTAAAAGATAGAAATTATATATCGGCAAGATGGCCTGGAGATATCTATAATTTTTCGTTAGAATTTATTAAAATGGTTCAAGAGCATTAAACAATATTTGTTGATAAGATTAACTATATTTATGATTCAGTATTAAATGCACAAAAAACAAGCAAAAACTATATGTATATTAAAAATATAACGATTGCAGGAGCAGGAACTTTAGGCTCACAAATAGCGTGGCAAACTGCTTTTAAAGGATTTCATGTTACCGTTTATGATGTTTTTGAAAAAGGCTTAGAGCGAGGTAAAGAATTTCATAAACAATACGCTAAAATTTTTCTGAACTCAAGAGGTGCTTCACAAGAAGATATAGACCAAACTTTTGAGCGATTAAGTTACACAACCAATTTGGCAGAAGCTGTAAAAGATGCCGATCTTATTAGCGAATCTATTCCTGAAAATCTTGATATTAAAAAAGCTTTCTATAAAGAACTATCTGGTTTAGCTCCCGAAAAAACCATATTTACAACCAACTCTTCAACCCTACTTCCAAGTCAATATGCTGCTGAAACTGGCCGTCCAGAAAAATTTTTAGCACTCCATTTTGCCAATTGGATTTGGGATGCCAATATTGGAGAAGTTATGGGACATCCTAAAACAGATTCTAAATTTTTTGATACTGTAATTACATTTGCAAAAGACATTGACATGGTTCCAATTCCTATTTATAAAGAGCAGCATGGTTATGTTATCAATTCGTTACTTGGACCTTTACTTCAAGCTGCTGGAAACTTATTAGTAAACGATGTTTCAGACCATGAAACTATTGATAAAACGTGGATGATTACTTCCGGAACAAAAATGGGTCCTTGTGCAATTATGGATATGGTAGGTCTAGAAACTGTTTATAATATTGAAAAGCTTTGGGCTGAAAAATTAAATGATAAATTGGGTTTGGCGCGTGCAGAATATTTCAAGAAAAAATTTATAGATCATAATAAATTAGGGATGAAAACTGGTGAAGGGTTTTACAGCTATCCAAATCCTAAGTACAAGAATTCAGACTTTTTATCTTAACACAAGAAAATTATAAATGAGTACAATAGATAAATTTAGTTTAGAAGGCAAAGTCGCTATCATAACAGGCTCTTCAAAAGGTATTGGAAAAGCCATTGCCAAAGCCTTTGCTGAATGTGGTGCAACTGTAGTAATTAGTAGTCGGAAACAAGAGGCTTGCGACGATGTTGTTACTGAGTTTAAAGATTTAGATTTAAAAGCAATTGCTATAGCTTGTCATGTTGGAGATCTTGAAAGCCGGAAACATTTGGTTGAGAAAACGATAAACGACTGTGGTGGCGTTGATATTTTAGTTAATAATGCTGCGAGCAATCCGGTTTATGGTCCTATTGAAGATGCATCTTTAGATGCGTTCGATAAAATCATGAATGTAAATGTAAAAGCACCTTGGGATTTAGCCAATAAATGTCTAGAAAACATGAAATCTAGAGGTGGTGGAAGTGTAATTAATATCAGTTCTATTGAAGGCGAACATCCAGGATATGGCTTGGGCTTATATTCAACTAGTAAAGCTGCTATTTCTATGCTTACCAAAAATCAGGCTAAAGAATGGGGACGACATGGTATTCGCGTAAATGCCATTTGCCCAGGATTGATACAAACAAAATTTAGTTCTGCCTTATGGACTGATGAAAAAGTTATGGGTCATATCAATAAAAAATTACCGCTTGGCAGAATGGGACAGTCTGAAGAAATAGCTAGTGTTGCCTTATTATTAGCTTCAGAAGCTGGTAGTTATATTACTGGAAGTTTACAAGTGGCTGATGGTGGTTATTTAATTTCAGGATAAAATATCGTTAAAAATGTCAGTTCGAGTGAAATTCTGATAAGAATTTTGTATCGAGAACTTGTCTTAAATATAAAATTACTATTCTCGATACAATTTTTGTCTGACAATCTTCCAAAAATCACTCGAATTGACGTAATTTTATACTAATACACAACAGGTACTATAAGTTTCTAAATATTTAATAAATGAATTTTGAACATACCGACAACGTAAAAGCATTATTGCAAAAACTACAGGATTTTATGGATGCTAATATCTATCCTATAGAGCAAGAAGTGAATGCTTATAATGCTAATCCAAAATATTTATGGACATCACATCCATCTATTGAAGGTCTTAAAAATAAAGCCAAAGCCACAGGTTTATGGAATTTATTTCTTCCGAAGGATTACGGTGAATTTAGTCCTGGATTAAGCAACTTAGAATATGCTGCTATGGCAGAAATAATGGGACGTGTGCCTTGGTCTGCTGAAGTATTTAACTGTTCAGCACCAGATTCTGGAAACATGGAAGTTTTTGCCAAATACGGTACGGAAGCTCAACAAGTACAATGGCTTAAACCATTAATGGATGGCACTATCCGTTCAGCATTTTTAATGACCGAACCACAAGTTGCTTCTTCTGACGCCACTAATATTGAAACGTCTATAGTTCGTGATGGTGATGAATACATTATAAATGGTAGAAAATGGTGGGCTTCTGGTGGTATGGATCCCAATTGTAAGGTTACTATTGTTATGGGAAAAACAAATCCTGATGCACCAAGACATATCCAACAAAGTATGATTATTGTGCCGATGGATACACCAGGATTAACTGTTGTTAGACCATTATCTGTAATGGGAAATTTAGATTCTCCTGAAGGTCATGCTGAATTTCTTTTAGAAAATGTAAGAGTCCCTGTTGAAAATATTTTATTGGGTGAAGGTCGCGGTTTTGAGATTGCGCAAGGACGTTTAGGTCCTGGACGTATTCACCATTGTATGCGAATGATTGGTATGGCACAACGTGCTATGGAACTAATGTGTAAACGTACTACAGAACGTATGACTTTTGGAAAAAAACTGGCAGAGTACAGTAGCATCCGTCAAGATATAGCTAAATCTAAATGTGAGATTGAACAAGCACGACTACTCACATTAAAAGCGGCTTATATGATGGATACTGTAGGCAACAAAACTGCTACAGATATTATTGCCATGATAAAAATTGTGGCACCAACAATGATGCTAAATGTTGTAGATAGAGCAATGCAAGTCTTTGGAGGTAAAGGTGTTTCGCAAGATGTGCCATTATCTCAATTTTACTTATATGGCAGAATGCTTAAATATGCCGATGGCCCAGATGAAGTCCATATGTACCAATTAGGAAAACGAACCATAAAGGAGTTTAGTTAAAATTAAATGAGTAAAATTTATTTATTCAGACACGCACAAGCTTCATTTTTGGCCGATGACTACGATAATTTATCAAATAAAGGCAAACTGCAATCTGAAGCTTTAGGACAGTATTTTGCTACAAACGA
Organism: uncultured Flavobacteriaceae bacterium; assembly: GCA_964418645.1. Classification (GTDB taxonomy): domain Bacteria; phylum Bacteroidota; class Bacteroidia; order Flavobacteriales; family Flavobacteriaceae; genus JAADHG01. The sequence continues at coordinate 13,092 of CAYQME010000005.1, read as the reverse complement.
TATTCATTTTGACAAGTTGTATATTGGAAAACTAAAACGACATCAACAAACATTTGATGGCTTTAGTCAAGCCTATATTTCTAAAAAAATAGAGTTACCAAAACCTATACATTTAGAAGCATTGAATGAGCATCATGCTTTAAATGCTTTACAATTTTATTATTCTGATTTTATTGCACAAAATCCTATTGCAAATAAATTGCTTCAAGAAGCGAATAAAAATCCTGAATTAAAACAAAAATATACTATCCAAATCTTTGCACTATTTTTGAAAGCATACACTGCTGGAAAATATGCTGAAAATCATGAAACCATACAATCGTGGTCAAGTTTTCGTAAACAAACTAAAAAAGGTGTCGCTTCAATTTTAGAACAAATAAGCAAAGGTGAGACCATAGGTGTTTTTACTTCAGGAGGTACAAAAAGTGCCATTATTGGAGATTGTTTAAACATTTCAGAAGAAAAAATTTCAGAATTAAATCTTGTCATTAGAAATACGTCTTTTTCACAACTATTATTTTCAAACAACAAACTCAATATATTGAGTTTAAATGAAACACCACATTTAAAAAAAGAATTAATTACGTTTGTATAAAAGTCAAAAATATGTCAAGTGATAATACCATAAAAGTAAGTAAAGAAGAAGCATTGCAGCTTGACCATCTGAAACAATTTTTGTATGAAAATGAGTTAATCAATGATGTAAAAAGCAATATTGAAACTAGACGATTTTCTGGTGGATTTTCTAATCTTACCTATTTATTGTTGGTAGAAAATAAGGAATATGTTTTACGTCGTCCACCTTTTGGAGCGGTAAAAAGAGGACACGACATGAGTCGTGAATACAAGGTGTTATCTCATTTATACAAGGCATTTAATAAAATCCCAAAGGTATATGCATTTACAGATGATCCCTCTATTTTAGGCACTTCGTTTTATATTATGGAAAAGGCTAATGGCATTATTTTAGATTTTCCAGAAGCTAAACAACGTAATATCATTTCAAGTGATTTTAAAACCATTTCTAATACTTGGTTAGATACTTTTGTAGAGTTACACAATGTTGATTATAAAGCTGTAGGCCTTTCCGATTTAGGAAAACCCGAAGGTTATGTAGCACGCCAAATTACCAATTGGGCAAAACAATACGAAAAAGCAAAAACAGATGTTATTCCTGAATCTGAAAAGGTGATACAATGGTTACAAAACAACCAACCCAAAACACATGATAATTGTTTAATTCACAACGATTTTAAATATGATAATGTTATGTTTAAAGACAATTCTTGGGCAGAAATAAATACAGTTCTCGATTGGGAAATGTGTACACTTGGAGACCCTTTAATGGATTTAGGCACTTCGCTTTCATATTGGATTACCGAAGATGATATGGATGCTTTAAAAAAGGGATTGCCAAGTCCAACAGTTTTTAAAGGCAACCCAAATAGAACCGAAATTGTAGAACTCTATAGCCAAAAAAGTGGACGCTCTATTCATAATCTGGTATTTTACTATGTCTATGGTTTATTTAAACTTGCTGTTATCGTACAACAAATTTATTACAGATATCATAAAGGCTATACAACCGATAAGCGTTTTGCACATCTAAATAAACATACACAATTGCTGTTTACTATTGCATGGCAAGCTATACATAAAAATAAAATTGATGATTTGTTTTAGATATAATAGATAATTAATTTGAAAAATACCTCATATAAAAATTAACTTTATAGTGTATAAAACCAATTTATTCAATTTCTTATATTTAAAGAATAAACAACCGTTGATGAATTTATACCTATGTTGGTCTTAATTATAAAAAACTCTTTTTAAATAATTAATTGAAATATAATGGGAGAAATTGTGGGAGATGTTTTCCGAATAATTTTTAATTTTTTAGGAGCTTGCATCCGTTGGGCTTTTGGCTCAATCTGGAGGACAATTTTAAAAAAAACTAGATTTACTTTTAAGCAATATTTGAATGGACCAAAAAAACACTATGATAAATTTGATGACTATGATGAATCTAAAAACATGATTGTCGGTGGTTCTTTCTTTTTTATTTTTCTGATTATTGTTATTAAGTACTTACTTTAAAAATAAAAAAAAATACCAACAAAGAACTGTGTTAAAAAACAAACCTTTTTTTGATACAAAATTCTCATTAGAATGAGATCCAGATTTTAATTTACCTAACCATTATTTCCACCGTTTTTGCTTCAATACATTTTCAATATGTGCATAATGATGGTTACTATGCCATGCATACATACCAATATTGTAATTTAAAACAACATTGGTATTGGTTTCTGGATGAATAAAACTCATATGTAATTGGTTTTCGTTCAATCGCTTAAGCAAATACACTAATCTAGAATGCACACCTTTTAAAAGCAGTAATGACATTTCTATAGGTGCTGTTTTTGCATCAGGTAATACAGCCCAGTCTTTTTCTTCATAAGCCTTAATTACAGGTTGGTCTTCGGTTAAGGTCCATTTAAAACGAATATAACTGTGTTGATGGCTATCTGCCAAATGATGTATTACTTGACGTATAGTCCAACCATCAGGTCTGTAAGGTGTGTCTAGTTGGGTATCAGTCAACTCACTTACCAAATTCTCTAATCGTTGTGGAAAGTGTTCTAATATAGAAATCCAGCTTTCAATATGTTGTTGGAAAATATTATTTGGGCAATCAAATTGCCCAATGGGGTACTTTAGGTGTTCCAGTTCTTCTGTCGTCATGTTACAAACATATAAAGAAGTCGTCTAAAAAACTATTCGTATTGTCATTTTGAGCGTAGTCGAAAAATCTCTGTTACCTTACTTTTAATGATTTATTTTCTTTTGAGATTCTTCATTTACATTCAGAATGACAAAAAATCAATAGAAAGCATGTTAGTTATCTTTTTTGTTATAGGCTTCAACAAATTGTTTCGCTCTCTTATTTTCACTACTATATTTCAAAGCTATTTTATAATTATTAAACGCTTGTAAACTATCGCCATATCTTATATAGGCATCAGCTAAACTATCATAAACGTTACTACTCTTAGGAAATAAGACCACATTCATTTTAAATACTTCTATAGCATTTTCATATTCCTTATCTCTTAATAATCTATAACCAAGGCGATTAAACTCACTTTCGTTAAACAATGTGCTTATAGAATCTTGTTTTTGTATTTCTAAATATCCAGTAAGTGCTTTATTATAATTCTTATTCTTTAAATACATTCTTGGTGTTTTAAAAGAATCTGCAACTTTTAAATAATCGTAAGTGATTTGGTCTGGATTGTCTTCAGATATAATAGACATATATCGTTTTTTAGTTTCAGGGTGTTGGACAAAATGGAATTTCTTATACATATCAACCACAAAAAAAACATTTGTATCTATAATTACAGGCTCAATTTTTTCTGCACCTTTCCATTTTAAAAATAACTTATTATTATCATAATACACATCGATAACCTCTTCTTGAGTATATAAATAACGCCCTGAAGTTTGTTGCATATATTCTGGAGAATAGTCTGCCGTTTTAGAACAGTTAAAAACTACAGCTATAAGAAATAAAAAAACCAATGCAGATTTAGTTTTACTCACAACACTACTATTTTTGCTCTCGAGTTCGTGGTTATTCTTTGAAAAGTTCATTTTAATAAGTTGATTGATTATTAAATTGAAACGAATAAAAAAGGCGTCTCATTAATAATGAGACGCCTTTTTTAATTTTTTGTTACTTATAGAAAAGGAAATTTTATTAAAGATCCTTCGACTTCGCTCAGAATAAGCGATCCACTCAATTTTTGTAACCAAAAATTACTTCTCTGCTTACTTCACATCCATCAACTCGACGTCAAAAACTAAAGTCGCATCTGGAGGAATTACACCTCCTGCACCTGCACTTCCATACGCCAAATCACTTGGTATAACAAATCGTGCTTTGTCACCAACTTTTAACAATTGAATCCCTTCATCCCACCCTGAGATAACTTGTCCAACACCAAGTGGAAAATCAATGGGTTGGTTGCGTTTGTAAGATGAGTCAAATACAGTACCATCTGCCAATTGCCCTTTGTAATGCACAGATACTGTTTTTCCTTTTTCGGCTTTTGAACCGTTGCCTTCTTGAAGAATTTGATATCGTAAACCACTATCTGTTTTATTAAATCCTGTTGCTATTTTATCAAGTTCAGCTTCAGATTGTGCTTTAGCTTCAGCCAATCGCTTTTCCCTAGAACCTTCAAAAGTTCTAAAAGCTTCAACTGCATTAAAAGCTTCAGCTTCTGCTCCAACTCTCACAATTTCTATACTTTCAATGTTGTCTTCTTGAGTAATAGCATCAACAATGTCCTGTCCTTTAACTACTTTTCCAAAAACAGTATGCTTACCATCTAACCAAGGGGTTTCAATATGAGTGATGAAAAATTGGCTTCCGTTAGTTCCGGGTCCTGAATTTGCCATAGATAGAACACCTGGACCATCATGTTTTAAATCGGGATGAAACTCGTCATCAAATTTATAACCTGGATTTCCTGTTCCAGTACCTTGTGGACAACCCCCTTGAATCATAAAATCTGGAATAACTCTGTGGAATTTTAGCCCATCATAATAGGGATTCCCTTGTGGCTTCACTGAATTTTCTAAATTTCCTTCGGCTAATGCCACGAAGTTACCAACTGTACCTGGTGTTTTTTTGTATTCTAAAGCGACTAATATTTCGCCTTTACTTGTATTAAATTTTGCGTATAAACCGTCTTGCATTGTTCTGTTTTTTAAGAAAGTGCAAAGATAGGAATGATTTACGAATTACAATTTATGATTTACGAATTTTAAATTGGATTTAGTATTTTGGGTTTTGAAGTTTAAAATTTAATTCGCAACTTCACTTATAAATTTAATGCGATAGAGACGTAACTCGTCATCATCATAATCGCCATCAAACTCTTCGATAGCGTCATCTATTTTATCGGTTTCTGATTCCATAAAATACTCATAAATTTCCTCTTGTTGGTCTTCATCTAGCATATCGTCAATCCAATAATTAATATTCAGTTTTGTTCCTGAATAAACAATAGCTTCCATTTCTTTTACAAAATCTGGCATTTCCATACCTTTTGCTGAAGCAATATCATCCAAAGGTAATTTTCGATCAATGTTTTGAATGATATATAGTTTTAAAGCCGAATTTGATCCTGTAGATTTTACGACCATATCTTCTACTCTTGTAATATCGTTCTCTTCAACATAATCGGCTATAAGTTCAACAAAATCTCTACCATATTTTTTTGCCTTTCCTTCGCCTACACCATGAACATTAGACAACTCTTCTAAAGTAATAGGATATTTAAGCGACATATCTTCTAACGAAGGGTCTTGAAAAATTACAAATGGAGGCACGCCTAGTTTTTTTGCATTATGTTTGCGTAAGTCTTTTAACATTTTCATTAAATTCTCATCAGCTACTGCGCCACCTCCTTTTGCAGCTGTGATAATACTATCATCATTTACTTCATCAAAAGCATGGTCTTCAGTCATCATAAATGACTCTGGTGTGCTCAAAAATGCTTTTCCTGCGTCAGTTACTTTTAACACACCATAGGTTTCAATATCCTTGCGTAACAATCCAGCCACAAGTACTTGACGTATTAACGCCATCCAAAACTTATCAGTTTTATGTTTTCCAGTTCCAAAAAATGGTTGAGCATCGGTTTTATGAGATTTAATAAGCGCATTTTCTTTTCCAATAATCACATTTACTAAATCTTTGCTTTTATACTTCTCGTTGGTTTTAGAAACCACATCTATTAAAATACTGACTTCATCCTTAGCTTCACTTTGCTTTTTAGGATTACGCATATTATCATCCATATCGCCGCCTTCGCCTGTTTCGTTGTCGAATTCTTCACCAAAATAATGCAGAATAAATTTTCGTCTAGATATTGATGTTTCAGCAAAAGCAACCACTTCTTGCAACAATGCATGACCAATTTCTTGTTCAGCAACCGGTTTGCCAGACATAAACTTCTCTAACTTTTCAATATCCTTATAGGCGTAATATGCTAAACAATGCCCTTCGCCGCCATCACGTCCCGCACGACCAGTTTCTTGGTAATAACTTTCAATACTTTTAGGGATATCATGATGAATAACAAAACGCACGTCGGGTTTGTCAATTCCCATTCCAAAGGCAATAGTAGCTACCACAATATCTGTATCTTCCATTAAGAACATATCTTGATGCTTTACTCTGGTTTTAGCATCTAATCCCGCATGATATGGTACTACTTTTACACCATTCACTTGAAGTACTTGTGCCAACTCTTCTACTCGCTTTCTGCTTAAACAATAAATAATCCCAGATTTTCCTTGGTTTTGCTTTACAAACCGAATAATATCTGCGTCTACATTTTTTGTTTTTGGGCGTACTTCGTAAAATAAGTTTGGTCTGTTAAAAGAGGCTTTAAAGGTATTGGCATCCGTAATTCCTAAATTTTTTAAAATATCCTCTTGAACTTTTGGTGTTGCGGTGGCGGTTAAACCAATCATTGGGATATTATCTCCAATACGTTTAATAATGTGCCTTAAGTTTCTGTATTCTGGCCTAAAGTCGTGTCCCCATTCGCTAATGCAATGCGCTTCATCAATGGCCATAAAAGAGATTTTTTGAGATTTTAAGAACTCGACATTCTCCTCTTTAGTTAGCGATTCTGGTGCTACATAAAGTAACTTGGTAATACCATCGTTTATATCTACCTTTACACGTTTTACCTCTGTTTTATTTAATGAAGAATTTAATACATGTGCAATACCTTCCTCTTTTGAAACACCACGAATGGCATCTACTTGATTTTTCATTAAAGCAATTAAAGGAGATACCACTATTGCTGTTCCCTCTTTCATTAAAGCTGGTAATTGATAACAGAGCGATTTTCCGCCACCTGTTGGCATAATAACAAAGGTGTTATGGCCTGATACAATACTTTTTATAACGTCTTCTTGAAGTCCTTTAAAGGCATTAAACCCAAAATATTTTTTTAAGGCTTGGTGCAATTCGTTTTCATTAATACTCATTAATCCCTCAATTTGTATATTTCTTTATAAGTTAAATTAAACAAAAGTGTCTATAAATATTTAAATTCTATCGTATTTTGAGAACTCTCATATATTTTTTTCGTTTTTTTGTATTAGGTTTTAAATTAAATAAATTTCATATTATTTAAATGGTATTTAAAGATAGTAAAATCTTTAAAACTCATCAAAACAAAAACTATAAATTTTGAACACAGTAGATTCTATTTTAAAAATTGCCAAAGACACTATAAACATTGAGAGTAATGCTATAGCAAACCTTTCAAATTTGTTAGATGAAGATTTTTCAAATTCGGTGCAACTTATCTATAATTCAAAAGGACGTGTAATTATAACCGGAATTGGAAAAAGTGCCATTATCGCTAACAAAATTGTTGCTACTTTAAATTCTACAGGAACACCATCGGTATTTATGCATGCTGCAGATGCCATTCATGGTGATCTTGGATTAATACTTAAAGACGACGTAGTAATCTGTATTTCGAAAAGTGGAAACACACCTGAAATAAAAGTACTTGTACCACTTATAAAAAATGGTCCAAATAAAATGATTGCCATTACTGGGAATAAAGATTCATTTTTAGGTCAAAACGCCGATTTTGTTCTGAACACCTATGTAGAAAAAGAAGCATGCCCTAACAATTTGGCGCCTACAACAAGTACAACTGCTCAGTTAGTAATAGGTGACGCATTATCGGTATGTTTATTAGAGTTACGAGGATTTTCTAGTAATGACTTTGCAAAATATCATCCTGGAGGAGCTTTGGGTAAAAAATTATATTTGCGCGTTAGTGATTTATCGTCGCAAAATCAAAAGCCAGCAGTTTCTATTGATACCAATATTAAAGATATCATTATTGAAATCTCAGAGAAAATGCTTGGAGTTACTGCTGTAGTTGAAAACGGAAAAATCATTGGCATCATTACTGATGGCGATTTAAGGCGTATGCTTAGTAATACAGACGATTTTTCTAATCTTACCGCCAAAGCTATTATGGGAACAAACCCAAAACGAATTGACAATAATGCTATGGCTGTAGATGCTATGGAGCTTATGGAAACCAACGAAATCTCTCAATTATTGGTTGAAGAAAATGGGCTTTACGCTGGTGTGGTACATTTACATGATCTAATAAAAGAAGGTATATTATAATGGCAAAAAAGAATATTAATGAAATGTCCTTTCTCGATCATCTTGAAGATTTAAGGTGGCATTTAATTCGCTCTACATTGGCTATTGTTGTGGTTGGAACTTTTGCATTTATTTTTAGTAGATCTATCTTTGAACTTATCATTTTTGCTCCTATTGACATGAATTTTCCAACTTATGGTTTTTTATGTAAGGCTGCTACTTTTATTAATGTAGATACTACTTTTTGTGCAGATTCATTACCAATGATTATTCAGAGCAGAACTATGGCTGGACAGTTTTCGGCAGATATTTGGACGTCCATAACAGCTGGTTTTGTTATTTCTTTCCCTTATGTTATTTACCAATTCTGGAAATTTATAAGTCCTGGTTTGCATACTAATGAACGTAAAAACTCTAGAGGATTTATTATTATTTCGTCACTATTGTTTTTCCTTGGTGTTTTATTTGGATATTATATAGTTTGCCCACTATCTATTAACTTTTTAGCCAATTATAATATCTCTGAAGTAGTAGATAATCAAATTGATATTGGCTCATATATTGGACTGGTAAGAGCGACAGCTTTAGCTTCTGGATTAGTTTTTGAGCTGCCTATCATTATTTATTTCCTCACTAAAATTGGTTTGGTAACGCCTGAGTTTTTAAAAAAATACCGAAAATATGCACTTATAATAGTACTTATACTATCTGCAATTATTACACCTCCAGATATTGCAAGTCAAATTATTGTAGCCATCCCCATTTTAATACTATATCAAGTAAGTATTTATATTTCTAAAGTTGTAATTAGAAATCAAAAACCTAAAGCAAAACAACATGCCTAATACATACTCATTACACGTTGATTTTCAGTTTTTACACGCATTTTTTTTTCCTTTCTCTACTTTAAAATTTTTAGCCGTAACAAAGGATATGCCTGAAAATTTTGTCTTTACAAAGACAAAAAAACTTTGTTTAATTTCCAGAAAATCTAAATATAATGAGTATAGTTAAAGAATTTAACGACTATCGTGAGCGGATGAATGACAAAATTCTTGCCGATAACAACAAGATAATAAAGCGCATATTTAATCTGGACACCAATGCATACCACGCTGGATCTTTAGATGTAAAAACCAAAGAACTCTTAGGTTTGGTAGCCTCTACTGTATTACGCTGTGATGATTGTATTAAATATCATCTTGAAAATAGTTGCAAAGTAGGTTTAACTAAAGAGGAAGTTGTAGAATCGCTAAGTATTGCAACCTTGGTTGGTGGTACAATTGTAATTCCACATTTGCGACGTGCTTACGAATATTGGGATGCGTTAGAACAACAAGGTTAAATAATTTATAAAAAAGCACCCTAAAAGTAGTAGTCTGTATGTTTTTACTATTTTTAGCGTTCATTTGATAGTATATGATTTTAAGAGCCGATAATTTAATGAAGTCCTATAGTGGACGAAAAGTTGTAAAAGATGTTTCACTTAAAGTAAATCAAGGTGAAATTGTTGGATTACTTGGGCCTAATGGTGCAGGAAAAACAACTTCTTTTTATATGATTGTTGGTTTAATTAAACCTAATAGTGGTAAAATTTTTCTAGATAATACTGAAATTACTAAATACCCCATGTATAAACGCGCCCAAAATGGTATTGGATACCTTGCTCAAGAGGCTTCTGTTTTTAGAAAATTGAGTATAGAAGACAATATTTTAAGTGTGTTACAAATGACCAAATTGAGCAAAAAAGAGCAGCTTGATAAAATGGAATCTTTGATTGATGAATTTGGTCTAGAACACATACGTAAAAGCAGAGGAGATTTATTATCTGGTGGGGAAAGACGACGTACAGAAATTGCACGCGCCTTAGCAACCGACCCCAATTTTATTTTATTAGATGAACCCTTTGCAGGTGTAGATCCTGTTGCTGTTGAAGACATTCAACGCATTGTAGCAAAACTAACCAAAAAGAACATTGGTATTTTAATTACCGACCATAATGTACAAGAAACCCTTGCTATTACTGATAGAACCTATTTAATGTTTGAAGGTAGTATTCTAAAAGCTGGAAAACCTGAAGAACTTGCTGCAGACGAGATGGTACGCAAAGTATATCTTGGACAAAACTTTGAACTACGTAAAAAGAAGTTAGAGTTTTAACAGCCTAAGGCTGATTTAATTTTTCTGTCATTCCTGCGAAGGCAGGAATCCATAAAAAATGTATAAAACAATACATCAATATTATCTATACCTTTTAAGCAACATGAAGAATGGTACTCTATACATTGGAGTGACTAATAATTTAGAAAGACGCATGTTTGAACACAAACATAAATTAGTTGAAGGTTTTACAAAAAATTATGGTTTAGACAAATTAGTTTATTTTGAAATCTACCAATATGTAAATAACGCTATTAAACGAGAAAAGAATATGAAAAAATGGAAACGTCAATGGAAAATTAGCCTTATAGAAAAAGACAACCCCAATTGGAATGATTTGTCATATGATTGGTTTGAATAGTGGATTCCTGCCTTCGCAGGAATGACAAAAAGATAGTTTTTGAACTAAAAAAAAAGAGATTTAATTTTTAAATTATTCTGTTACTCTTTTTAGCTAGGTTTCTTTTATAATTATTTTTCTATTGGAATTTCTACATCTTCAATAGGTTGTATATTCAAAGTGTCCATGTTTTCTATATATTCTTTGTAATTAAAAATAAGTAAACTATCAATTTTGCAGAACTTAAACATTCTGTTTTTAGATGCTACTTCATATTTATAAGCCTCTTCAAAATTTGTAACCTCATCGACTGTGAACTCTGAATCACTGATCCTATAAAGATTTAATGTTTGTTCAAACGTAATATTATGCAATATAATTTTATCCTTATTATATTTTTTGAAAATATACTTACTATATTTTTTGGGCTTATTTGGCCAACTTATTAAAAGTGTATCATTTTTAAATAGATAATATCTTTTATCTGAAACAAAGGCATCATGCATGTAATTAATATATAATGAATTAGTATCAATACGAACCTCAGTATAAACAGAATCATCAACAACAATCATACTCCAATTTCCTTGAATATTATATTCTATAGTTCTTAATGAACAAGAGGATATTGATAATATCATTGTAAATAAAAAGATATATTTCTTCATTTTATGTTTAAATCAAATTAGTTATTATCAACATTTTTAATATTTTCCTTCTGAGCAATCAACTTTTTTTGATAACGTCCTTGTACTACATCAGTAATTACAAGAATTCCGATAACAAAATAAAAGGTGGTTTTACTCATTGGTATTACTGGTTCTCCTAATAATTTTAGATGTGCTAAATGTCCACCTTCCGTTACTAACATAATTCCTACTATAAAAAGAATAAATAAACCAAGGACTTCATACATTCTGTTTTTAGTAAGAAAATTGGCAACTTTATCGGCTAACCAAATCATGAGTAATCCACCAATAATAATGGCTGTTGCCATAACCCAAAACACATTAGTTAATGCCATCGCACTTAATATGGAATCAAAAGAAAACACAACATTCATAATAACTATCATTGTAATAACTTTGGCAACCGAATCTTTTTTTGTACTTCTAACATGAGTTGTTTCCTCCTTAAAACCAATCATGTGCCATATTTCTTTCATAGCTGTATAAATAATAAAAATACCGCCTCCAAGTTCAATTAAGCTATGTATATTAAACTCCCCTTCTATTATCCCAACAAATGGTAAACTGAAAATTGATTCTTGAAAATAGTCGATTAATTTGACGAGTATAAATAACAACGCAATACGCAATACAATGGCTAACAAAATGCCCATTTTACGCACATAAGCCTGTTTTTCTTTGGGTGCATTTTTACTTTCTAAAGAAATATATAATAAGTTATCAAACCCTAAAACTGCTTGTAAAAGAATAAGCATTAAAAGGGTAAAAATATGTTCTACCATGGTTTTTATTATTTATTTAAAAGAGAGATAATAATGTAAACTAAAATAATCAATGGGATAGCAGCAAACTGAAATACAATTATTAATATAGCTGCCAAAATAATAAGTATATATCGTGCTGCATTATCTTTAAACCTCCAATTTTTAAACTTTAAGGCCAGCAGTTTAATATTTGCATTTAAGAGATAACTACTCACTAAAGTTACAGCAATAAGAAACCATTTATTAAGAATAATGGCATTCATAATATCACTATTTTGAAACTCCATAATTAATGGTAGCGATAAAATTAAAAGTGCATTTGCAGGAGTTGGTAAACCTATAAATACATCTGTTTGATTCTCATCAATATTAAAATTGGCTAAACGATACGCCGAAGCAAGTGTGATAAGCAATCCGAAGAAAGGCAAGAAACTATTTGACGACATAGACAAAACTGTAGTGATAGATTGATTTGCACTAAGCTCCACCCAATCTGGTCCAGCCAAATTAAATAAATAAAACATTACAAGTCCTGGCACTAATCCGCTGGTAATCATATCAGCTAGAGAATCTAGCTGCAAGCCTAAGTTACTTTGCACCTTAAGTTTTCTGGCTAATAAGCCATCAAAGAAATCGAAAAACACACCTAGAAAAACAAATAAAGCTGTAAGTTTCATGTTTCCATTTACAGCAAAAAACACTGCAATACTTCCGCAGAATACATTTAATAGTGTAACAAAATTTGGAATGTGTTGTTTCATATGCAATATATTTGGTAAAGTAAAAATAACAAACTATTTCTGTCTAGCATAAGTAAAAGGCAATATCTATCGTAAATTAGAGTTTAAATGGTTGAAAAATTATGTGCATCTTTGTACAAAAGAATTTGTCTTTGAAAAAGTATTTTGC
>CAYQME010000004.1:27022-81772 GCA_964418645.1 uncultured Flavobacteriaceae bacterium | reverse complement strand
TTGACCTGCCGTATTTACAGTAGCATTTGCACCACGACCTTGGTCTAACCATGTACTTACACTTTGTCCATCTGTATAACTTAAACCATTCGTTCCTTTAAGCCATAGCTCTAAATCGGCAGTCACACCACCTGGACCTTCAGTTAAAGGTGCAACACCTTTTCCTTGAATTGTGAAATTATAAGGATTTTCATTAGAATCATCATTATCAATAGAGACAACAGCTTGAACAGTTCCATTTACTGTAGGTGCAAATCTAGCAACAAATGTTAAATTACCACTAGCTGCTATAGTTGCACTAGTAGGTTGCGTAAGTATGGTAAAAGCAGCATTACCTGTTATGTTAACTATAGGTGTTCCAGTTAAATTTAAAGTTGTTGTCCCTAAATTTTGAATGGTAAAAGTACGATCTAATGTACTTGCAACTGCTAAAGAGCCATAATCGGTATCATCGATTGTAGAAGGTGTTGTATCACCACCCACAATGGTAGTGGCATTACCTTGAATATTTATTTCTGGACCTGAAGAAGTTGCTGTAAGCGAAATATCATCAATAGCCATATCACTTCTATAATTTGAACCTGTAACACCTCTAAAGCGTATTAAAACCGTTTGCCCAACATAAGCACTTAAATCTATATTTACTAGATTCCATGGTGCTCCATTACTTCCTTGTACTGGACCATTTTGTGACCATAATAATGTTGGGAAAGTTAAACCATTATCAGTACTCAGTTCAACATTTAAATTTCCCATGTCTACACCAAACATATGATAGTAAAATGAAAATTGTGCAGATGTTGCACTCGTAAGGTCGAAACAAGGACTTTTTAAATTAAATGTATAGTTGAAATTTGGGTTACTACTTTCGGTAAATAAATAATAAGAACCTCCATTTGCACCTGATGGTCCTGTTGATCCTGATGGAGTGCCATTAGTTTGACGAGTCCAATCAGAATTATCTGCTGTACCTTGTGTCCAAGCTCCAATTCCGGTTTCAAAACCTTCAGTGTATGGAAAAGTTGCTACCGTTGAACTACACGTGCCAGAACAACCACCTGAAACATTAAAAAATACTGTAGTACCCGTTGAATTTGTACCAGCACCAGAATTTGTTAATACTGTTACACCAGCAGAAGTTACAGTTACGTTTGATGTTCCACCATTCCAACCATCACCATAAGTATCATACATAATTATGTAATAGTTAGCAACGTCATTCAGACATCCTAGACTAACCGTTGTTGAGTAACTGTTATTACAACATCCTGTGTATCCATTATCAATTGTAGATATTAATGTACCAGATGGATTATAAACTTCCACTCTATTTTCAGAAGACCAATTTGGCCAATTTACGGTAACATCTACATAGGATGTTTGAGAAAATGTTTGTAATGATATCGATAAAAAAAGAATAGATATAACTATCCTAATTGGGGCGTAGAATTTATTCATAGGTATTAATAACAATTGACGAGGCAATGATACAATCAATTTCTATGAAACGCAAAAAAAATCGATGAAATGCACAGTAAATTTATAACACATTATAAATCAGATAAATAAAAAGGGCTAGTTTTTTATAAAACTAGCCCTTTTTATCTTTAATTAGCTTAAATTTATTCTTTTAAAACCTTTTTTACGGTTTCTAATCCACTAATTTTATCCATAATTTTTAGTAAATAAGTTCCTGTTGATAATTTCTCTAAGGTAGATATTATTAGATTATCATAACTAGTATTTTGGGTATTAATATTAAAAATTCTACCCCTAATATCATATAGTGTTAACTCAATGTCACTAGTATTAATATTTGAAGGTAATTTAACTTCTATTGAGTTATTAAATGGATTGGGATAGATACTAGCCTCATTTAAAATATTATCTGTAAGACCTAGAGTTCCCTGTACTGTAACAACAACTTCTTTTCTTGGGCTTTTTAAGTCTTGAATATTCCAATCATAAAAGAAATAATAGAAACTTGTTCCTACATTACTATTTTTAATGCTAATACTTCCATTAGTATATGGATAGCTTACTCCAGCGTTATTTCTATGAAGATTGAAACCACTAGACATTTCAACACTAGCTAATCTCATATCAGTTCCAACAGGAATGATAAAATCTAAATTCACTTGTTTTATACCAGCTGACTCAACTAAAATAACTCTAGAATCAAGCATATTACCTGAACTATCTTGTAATTGTATTTCTATTTCTCCTGCTTGTTGAGCATTAATTGTTACTGTCTTTAGTTTAACAGACTCTGTACAATCAAAAACTAAATAGCGATTTGTTTCTCCTCCAGCAAAAAAGCCACCATTGGCACTACTATCTGTAGAACCAACATTAGCTTTTGCAATAACATCTTCAACAAAATAAGATGTGTCAGCTGTTAAAACTGGAGTGGTAAAATTAGATCCTGTGAATAGAGGTGAAGTATCATTAATATTTTGATACCAATTTATTGTACCAGAACCCGTTGCAATTAATGAAGCAGTTTCTCCTGAATATATGGTAATATTACTAGAAATAGGTTTTAGCACTGTTGCAACCAGAGTCACATTTTGAATTGTTTTTGTATTATCAGTGACTGTAACACTAATAGTTTGCGATATGTAACCAGGAGCCTCATAAGTAACACTATACGTTCCTGCTTCAAGAAGTTTATAATAATCTCCTAAATCGCTGTTAGAGGTTACCCAAGAATTATTAGCATCGCGAGCAATTGAAACTTTAGCTAATACTGGGTTTCCTGACTCATCAGAAATAATCCCTTGAAAGCCATAGTTAGCTTGTTTCATATAATCTAATAAAGCTTGTTTATTATAGTTCCATAGGTTAGGTAATTGATTTCCTGAAATCCATTTAACATCAGATAGCTCTATAGTTACTTCTTTGGCATGTCGATAAAAGTTCATATAGTCTTGTCTACCACCATAAACTACATACCAAGCGGCACCATTTGTAACACCTGGACTCGGAAAAGTTCCGGAGTCTTCGTCTATAGTCATATATGTTGGATCTCCTGGACTATTAGTTTGAGCGTTTGTAGCAAATTCGACTGAAATATTCTCATAAAAATTTTGATCAGCATGCAGTGAATATGTATTATCATATGCATAATTTACAAGTTCAGTACCACCATGGAAATTGGCTGCTAAAACTATATTCTTAGATTCCTCAAATTTCATAAATGCTTGAGTTTCATTCTCATAAACACCTCCAGTACTACTAAAATGTAATCTACTTGTATTTGCAGAATTTCCGTTTATCCGTCCCGTGTTTTGGTTGTCAGGATAGTTTCTGTTTAAATCTTGACCATTAGCATTAGCTCTAACGGGGTTAGAAATTATGTTATTTCCAGCGGCTCTATAACTTCCATCAGGATTGGCATTTGGGTTAATATAAATTTCAGTAGAATTTACAAGGTTAGTTACTTCTGAATCTGTTCCATAATTACTTAGTAAATAATCAATCAAACGAATCATTAGTGGGAATCCAGCCAACTCATCACCATGCATTGTAGAGCTGTACAAAAACTCTGGTTCAGCTTCATTAGTTGACACATTGTCTGATATTTTTAATACCCAAAGGTCTCTTCCATTTTGAGTAGTTCCAATACTTTGTAATGAACATAGTGTTGGATATGTTGAGGCGAAGTACTGCATTTTTGCAGTATATTCTGAATATGTTGGGTATGCATCCCAACTAGTATCCCAAGCAGCAATAGCATTGCTTTGATTATTGGAAGAGAATTCATTATCGCTTTGACTTACAGTAAATGGTAAACCATAACTTAAAAACTTTTTAAAAGTTTCAGGATTTGCATAAGCTTCAATTTCTAAGGTTTCTCTGTTAACTTTGTGACCAATTGAAAGGAAGCTTGAAATTTCTTTAAATTGTTCTTCGTTGTTTGCAGTAAATACAAAACATACTTCACCTTTGGTTTGTAAGTATGTTTCCGCTTTTTGTCTGTTTAAATCTTGCCCAAATACATTAGTAAATATAAATAATAGCAATAGACACGATAGGGTAATTTTTTTCATCAGATTTGGGGTTTAATGAATTTTAAGTGCGCTAATATAGCATTAAAATTTAAAATAATCTATAAACCGCAAATAAATACGATGAAATGCATTATTGTTTTTAAGTTGAAATTATATACATATGATAATTAGTTAGCTATGATATATTAGTAAAATCCTGATGATAATGGTAAAATTTACTTGAAGAGGGAAAATAAAGAATCAATTGTAATTATTTTCGAAAAAATAATAAAAATAAAAAGCGATTTAAAAATTTATAAATCGCTTTTTTTGTAGCGAGACCGAGATTTGAACTCGGGACCTCCGGGTTATGAATCCGACGCTCTAACCAACTGAGCTATCTCGCCATCTCATTGCGGCTGCAAATATAAAAACAAAATTAGTGAGAGCAAATATTACTCTAATAAATTATTTTTAAATTTAGTTTTAAAACTAGACAATTAATGTATATATTGACCGTCTAATTTATTTAGTGTTTATGGACGATAAAATGAAATTTGAACTTGAATTCCCTATTCATGCTTCACCGCAATTATTATTTCAATATATATCTACACCGTCGGGTTTATCAGAGTGGTTTGCCGATAATGTAAATTCACGTGGAGAACTATTTACATTTATTTGGGACGATAGTGAGGAGGAAGCTAAATTATTAAGTAAAAAAAGTGGAGAACGTGTTAAATTTAAATGGTTAAATGGAGATGATGACTCTAATACATATTTTGAAATTAGAATTCAGGTAGATGATATTACTAAAGATGTGTCTTTAATGATTACAGATTTTGCCCAAGATGATGAAATTGAGGAAACCAAAATGTTGTGGGAAAATCAAATTTCAGATTTAAAGCAGGTTTTAGGCTCAGCTTAGGTAATTTCTTAATTTAAATTATATTTGTCCCGATTTTATTCGGGATTTTTTATGGTTAATTCTAACGGACATATTTTAAAAGAGGAAGACACTTTACTGTCTATTTATAATAGAGGTTTTGCATATGGAGACGCTGTTTTTGAAACTATAAAGATTTCTCATAATAAGGTATTGTTTTGGGAAGACCATTATTTTAGATTAATGGCCTCTATGCGTATTCTACGTATGGAAATCCCTATGCATTTTACCTTAGAATTTCTGGAGACAGAATTACTAAAACTTATTGATGTAAATAATCAATCAAAAATCACTGTTCGTGCAAAATTGATGGTTTGGCGTAAAGAAGGTGGCTTATTTAACCCTATTACTAATGATGTAGACTATTTAATTTCTACTAAGATTTTAGATACCGATTTTTATGTATATAATGATTCAGAATATAAAGTAGATCTTTTTAAAGAATATTATATAACACCAAGTTTATTATCAACGATAAAGAGCAACAATAGGCTTATTAATGTAGTTGGAAACATATATGCCAAAGAGAATAACTTGGAAAATAGTTTGATTTTAAACACGAATAAAAGAGTAGTTGAGGCATTAAATGCAAATATCTTTTTAGTTAAAGGAACTACCATAAAAACGGTTCCACTAAGCGATGGCTGTATAAAGGGAATAATGCGAAAACAAATTATTGATATTATTAAATTAATGCCAGAGTTTTCGTTTGAAGAAGTATCTATCTCACCTTTTGAACTTCAAAAAGCAGATGAATTATTTTTGACTAATACCGTTATAGGAATACAACCAATTACTCACTATAGAAAAAGAGTATTTAATGCTAAAGTGTCTAAAAATATTTTGGCAAAATTAAATGTGAAAGTAAGATTGACTTAATTATACGAAGGGTCATCTGGGGCATTAGACCAGATGCTATATTCACCACCTAATTCTAACATTTTTTCTTTCCAAAAAGTAAGATCACTCTTTTCAATGATAGATTCAGCATAGATATTTTTGGTAACAATCCAAGTATTAGAGATTAATTCGCTAGTAAGTTGATCAGTTTCCCAACCTGTATACCCTAGAAAGAAACGGATATCATTATTATTTAGCTTTCCTTCATTAATTAATTCTTTAACGATATTAAAGTCTCCACCCCAAAATATGCCATGTGAAATTTCGATACTATTTGGGATTGACTCAGGTATTTTATGAATGAAATAAAGATTATCCTGTTCTACAGGACCACCATTATAAATTTTTAGAGAGGCATCAATTTCAGGAATTAAGTCACTAATAGTATAATCAAGGGGTTTGTTTAAAATAAATCCTATAGAGCCTTCTTCATTATGGTCTGCAAGTAAAATCACAGACCTATTGAAGGAGAGGTCTCCTAATATAGAAGGTTCTGCAATGAGCAAATGGCCTTTTTCGGGATGTAGATTAACCATAATTTCTTATTTTACACTCTTAAATCTAACACATATTTGTTTAAAAAACAAAACTTATTGTAGTAATACATAAAAAAAGACTCGCTATAAACGAGTCTTTATAAAATACATCGATGTATAATTTTAGTTTACAGCACTGCTTAAATCTGATCCAGATTTAAACTTCACTACATTTTTAGCTTTAATTCTTATAGTTGCTCCTGTTTGAGGGTTTCTACCATCTCTTGCAGCTCTTCTTGAAACTGACCAAGATCCAAAACCTACTAAAGAAACTCTTTTTCCTTTTTGTAATGCTCCTTCAATGTCAATTAATAAACCATCTAATGCTTTCTTAGCAGCAGCTTTAGTAATACCAGCATTTTCTGCCATTCCATTGATTAAATCTGTTTTGTTCATAAAATTAAATTTTTAAATTGTTATTATTTAGGATCACAGTTTTGTTAAATCCTTATACAAAATTATACGTAAAATCCATTCACGCAAGTAATAGCAAGGGAAATACGTTTTTTTGTTGATAACTTAAGGCAATTGTTAATAAAGGGTATTGCTCTTTTAACTAATATTTAAAATGCTAGCATTGACAAGGGTTTACAGCATTTTAGCGTTTGTATCAAAAGCATAACCGTTTAAAAGCGATTTTATGTCCATTTTTCGTTTTCCTGGAAGCTTAATTTCTTTTAAAAAGATAAAGCCTTTTGTAATAGCTACTTTAATACTTTCTTTAGATGTTACTATTTGTCCAATCTCTAGATTATGTGTAGCTTCAAGCTTTTCAACGTGATATACTTTCACATTTAATTCCTCACCTTTGTTTTTTAATAAGCACCAAGCTGCTGGATACGGATTTAAGCCTCTTACTTTATTATAAATATTATCCATGGAATCATTCCAATTTATAAAACAGTTTTCTTTATTGAGTTTGTTTGCCGTTTTTATATTAATATTTTTTGGTTGAAGTATTGTTTTTACAGTGCCTTGCTCAATAAGTTGTACAGTTTCAATAACCAAACCGCTTCCTAAATGCATGAGTTTGTCATGTAATTCACCAGCAGTTTCGTTGGGTAAAATTGTTTGTTCTTTTTGAAGAATCATGGCACCAGTATCTATTTTTTCATCAATAAAAAAAGTGGATACACCTGTTTTATCTTCGCCATTTATTATTGCCCAATTTATTGGAGCAGCACCACGATAATTTGGTAACAATGATGCATGAAGATTAAAAGTACCAAACTCTGGCATTTGCCAAACTACTTTGGGGAGCATTCTAAAAGCTACAACAATTTGAAGGTTAGCTTGTAAAGATTTTAGCTCTTCAATAAATGATTCATCCTTTAAATTTGTAGGCTGTAAAACACATAAGCCTTGAGATGCTGTGTACATTTTAACTGCCGATTCGTGTAATTTTCGCCCTCTACCAGCAGGCTTATCTGGAGCAGTAATAACACCTACAATGTTATAGTTTCTCTCAATTAATGTTTTTAAAATGGTCACTGCAAATTCTGGAGTGCCCATAAATACAATTCTTAAATCTTTTTTCACATTTACTTTTTAATATTCCTATATGAATTTGTACTTGTTATTTCAATCATATTTTTCTCTAACATTTCTTTTAAAATAAGGGCAATATGTGTATCCTTAATTTTTGTTTTCGTCACAATCTCTCTAGAAGATAAAGGTTTTTCTTTTAATACAGCACTGATATGTGCAATACTTTCTTTTATTTGAGTAGTTGGAAGTGGTACGTTAGATGTTATACACACTGAACAAATACCGCAATTTTCAAGTTTTGTTTCTCCAAAATAGGAGAGTAGTTGTTTGCTTTTACAAAGAGTATCATTATTTACATAATTTAAAACGGACTCAACGTGTTTGGTTTTAAGCTTGTTTTGTTGCTCAATTGTTCGTGCAATTCGGTTTATGGTTTTATCATCTTCTCTAGGCTCAATAAAGGTGACTTCAGCATCTGTTTTTGTTAGCTTTAAGGTAATTATAGCATCTCTTTGTAATTTTATAAGTGTTTGTATTACAAAATCTTCATTGACATTTACTTTGCTAGCAATAGCTGCTGTATTTATTTTTACTTCTTGTTCAAAAACACCGCCATAAGTTCTTAAAATAGACTTTACAACTAGATTTGTATCTTGATTTGTTTCTAGATATTTGAATAATACTGTATTACTTACTATAAACGATATAAAAGAGGTATTGTGATATTGTTGAGACAAACTAATAACACTCGTTCTGTCTAGAATTTGAAGTGCATTATAAGCAATTAATGGATTAAAATTATAGGTTTTACAAAAGGCATTAAAATTAAACTCAAATGTAGAAAACTCACCTTCTCCATAAGAGATTTGAAAATAACTACATAATTTTCTATACACTTGTTTGATAAAATCTACTGTGGGTAAAACACTTAAAAATTGATTCTTAATACGTTGCTCATCACCTTTATTTTTTAAAATGATAGCATAAGCTTTTTCGGCATTTCTACCTGCACGACCAGCTTCTTGAAAATAACTTTCAATACTATCTGGTAGATTAACATGTATCACCGTTTTTACATCGGCCTTATCAATACCCATTCCAAAAGCATTGGTAGCCACCATAACTTGCTTTTGATTGTTAAACCATTCTTCTACATGTTTCTCTTTTTCATCATTTGATAAACCACCGTGATAATAGGTGCTTTTAAATCCTTTGTTTTCTAAATAAATATTGATTTCAAAAGTGAGCTTCCTACTTCTGGTATATATTATTGTTGATTGCGGATTTTTTTTTAGAATTTGTTCCAGTTTAAAAAACTTGTCTTCAGTTTCAAAAACCATATATGCCAAGTTATCTCTTTTAAAAGATTGCTTAAATACTTGCGGGTTAATAAAATCAAGTTCTTTAATAATATCAACAACAGCATTTGGTGTAGCAGATGCAGTAAGTGCTATTATATTTGCATTGGGTTGAAGTTCTCTAAGCAGCGTAATGTTCTTATATGCAGGCCTAAAATCATTTCCCCATTGCGAGATACAGTGTGCTTCATCAACAGCAATTAAGTTTACATTCATTTGTTTAATTCGGCCTTGAACAATGTCTTGTTGCAGGCGTTCCGGCGATAGATATAAAAACTTGTAATTACCATAAATACAATTATCTAGCATGGTGCTAAGCGCATCATATCTATAACCACTTGTTAATGCCATGGCTTTAATGTTTTTGTCTTTTAAGGCACTTACTTGGGTTTTCATTAAAGCAATAAGTGGCGATATAACAATACAAATGCCTTCTTTGGCTAAAGCTGGAACTTGAAAACACATTGATTTTCCGCCACCAGTAGGTAATAGTGCAAAAGTATCTTCTCCTTCAATAACAGCATTAATAATGTCTTCTTGAAGAGGTTTAAAACTGGTAAAGTTCCAATAACTTTCTAATATTTGTATTGGATGCTGCATTAGATGTTTTCAACAATATTTAAAATATAATCGGTACGTGCTTCAATAGAGTTAAAAGGCACATCAATGAGCTTATAATTGTATTTGGTATATGTATTAACTAAATGATGATGAATTTCAACCGCTTGGTCATAGTTTTCATAACGTTCTGCATCGCTAATAAAAATCTCTTGCCAAGGCGCTAAAATAAAGACGTAATCATAAATATTAGTTTGGCAAGCTTCAATAAAGAGTTCTGGGTAATTATCGCCAATATAATCCATATATGCTACAACATCTGGAATACCTCTGTCTAAAAAAACATAATCTGTAGCTATTTTATCAGCCTCCATAAATTGAGCTTTGCGCCCTTTTAATAAAAGTTCACTAAATAATAAGGGCTTAGTTAAAAAGAGCTGCTCAACACTATTTTTTCTGGCATCTAAAGTTACCTGACGAGAAATTTCTTCTAAGCATGTAATATCTCGTCTAATAAGTTCATTTATAATAGACGTTTTGCCTGTTCCAGGGCCTCCAGTAATAACAATTCTTTTCGTACTCAAAATTGGCAAGGTTTTAGCTGTAAAAATCGTAATTAAAAAGGGAATAACAAAGTATTCAGTAAGCAGGATTTAGTTTAGAATATTAAACATGAAATTTTGAATGCATAACATTTTTGAAAAACATACAGAAGTTTAAAAGAAATCAAGTGTTAAACTTCTGGTTTCAGGTTTCTAACTTCTAACTAAAAATTATATTTGCAATTCTATAAACAATAATTATGAACGAGAAAGCTAATGCGAAGGAGTTTTATAAAAAACTAAAAACGCAACTATTAGAAACTACAGAGTGGCCTTCAGAATATTTATATAAGTTTATTTTAAAGTCTGATGTAAAAAAAATCGCTGAGATAGAAGTTGTTTTTGACAATTTAGGAGCGGTCATTAAAACTATTGAATCTAAAAACGGAAAGTACACCAGTATTTCTATAAATGTGGTTATGAAAGATCCAGAAGCAGTCATTGCAAAGTATATAGAAGTAACAAGTACTATTGAAGGCGTAATCTCGTTATAGATATTAAAGGCGAAGAATTTATAATCGTGTAGTTCAAAAATATACTAAAACCTCTTAGTATTGTTTATTTTTTTGTATTTTGCGCGCTGTTGAAAGCTTCATAAAAACAATTAATTCTACACATACATTTTATTTTGATAGATCAATTAGAGTATAACACAGAGCGAGAGCATTTAATCATTCCAGAGTATGGAAGACATATGCAAAAAATGATTAATTATGCAACCTCGCGAGAAACTAAAGAAGAACGTAATAAACTGGCAAAGGCTATTATTTCCGTAATGGGTAATTTACAGCCACATTTAAGAGATGTTCCAGATTTTCAGCATAAACTATGGGACCAACTTTTTATTATGTCCGATTTTAAATTGGATACTGATTCACCTTATGATAAGCCATCAAGAGAAGTGTTAGAAGCTCGTCCTGAGCCTTTAAAATACCCTCAAAATCACCCTAAGTATCGTTTTTATGGTAATAATATTAAAACCATGATAGATGTTGCAAACACTTGGGAAGATGGAGAAATGAAAGAAGCTTTAGTATATACGATTGCCAATCATATGAAAAAGTGCTTTTTAAATTGGAACAAGGATACTGTTGAAGATAGTGTTATTTATGATCATTTATTTGAATTATCAAACGGTAAGATTAACCTTAGAGAAAGTGAAGAAGATTTGAGCGACTCTAAGAGTTTAATGCGTTCTAAGAGAAAGTTTAATAATCCAAAAAAATCACACAAAAAACATAACAATAATAATCGTAACCGTAAACGTTACTAAATCTACCTTAATTTTTAGTGAAAACATTTAGAATTGAAGGCGGCCACAAACTCAAAGGTGACATTCAGCCACAAGGGGCCAAGAATGAAGCACTTCAAATTTTATGCGCTGTTCTTTTAACGCCTGAGAAAGTTACCATTCATAATATTCCAGACATCATTGATGTTAATAAGCTTATTACACTTTTAGGAAAGTTGGGTGTAATAGTGAATAAAGAGTCACATAGTTCCTATAGTTTTCAAGCTAATACTATAAATATGGATTATTTAGAATCGGCTGAATTTAAAAAAGATGGTCGAGGTTTAAGAGGCTCTATAATGATTGTAGGTCCGTTATTAGCGCGTTTTGGTAAAGGCTATATTCCTAAACCTGGAGGTGATAAAATAGGAAGGCGTCGTATAGACACCCATTTTGAAGGTTTTATAAAGTTAGGAGCAACCTTTCGTTACAATAGTGAAGATTATTTTTATGGGGTAGAAGCAAAACGACTCAAGGGTACCGATATGCTGCTCGATGAAGCTTCAGTAACAGGAACTGCTAACATTGTTATGGCAGCAGTTTTAGCAGAAGGTACAACTACAATTTATAACTCAGCTTGTGAGCCTTATTTACAACAGTTGTGTAAAATGTTGAATAGAATGGGTGCCAAAATATCGGGTGTTGGTTCTAATTTATTAACTATTGAAGGTGTTGAGAGCTTAGGAGGAACTGAACATACCATGCTTCCTGATATGATTGAAATTGGGAGTTGGATTGGTTTAGCTGCAATGACAAAGAGTGCGCTTACCATTAAAAATGTAAACTGGAAAGATTTAGGGCAAATCCCCAATGTGTTTAGAAAATTAGGAATTACTGTCGAGCAAAAAGGAGAAGATATTTTTGTGCCTGAACATGCCAATGGTTACGAAATACAAAACTATATTGATGGTTCTATTTTAACGGTTGCCGATGCACCTTGGCCTGGGTTTACACCAGACTTATTGAGTATCATTTTGGTAGTGGCAACACAAGCCAAAGGCGAAGTGCTAGTACATCAAAAAATGTTTGAAAGTCGTTTATTTTTTGTAGATAAATTGATTGATATGGGTGCAAAAATTATCTTATGCGATCCACATCGGGCAACGGTTATGGGACACGATTTTAGATCACAGCTAAAGGCAACAACAATGACTTCGCCCGATATTAGAGCTGGAATTTCATTACTTATAGCTGCTTTATCTGCTGAAGGGACTTCAATAATTCATAATATTGAGCAAATAGATAGAGGCTACGAATGTATAGATGAACGCTTGCGTGCTATTGGTGCTAAGATTGAAAGAGTTTAATAAAACCTAGTGTTATCATCAAATATAAGTTAATGTAATAATCCGTTGTGTATTTTGATGAAATGTCGTTAACTGAATCGTTCTCGATACTATTATCTAAAGAAAATCACTCGAACTGACTTAGAAGTTAGTTTCAAAATACAAAATGCCAAACAAGGTTAAATACTTATTTATTAATATGTTACATCAAAAATACATGTATTGGATAGCAACAATAGTATTGTTTAGTATGCTTTTTGTAACAGGCATTTTATATGTTGTGTACTATGAGACTTTAGAGATGTATTTTATTCGTTATGGTTATCCCACTTATATCATTTATCCTTTAGCTATTGCCAAAATTGTAGGTTCCATTGTTATTTTATACAATAAAAATAAATTTTTAAAAGAATTGGCTTACGCTGGATTTTTCTTCAATTTTATATTGGCTTTTTTTGCGCATTATATGGTAAGTGAGTTTGACCCATTTCCAAGTATTTCTATGATATTACTTTTAATATCCTATTTTACAGGGAGGAAAGTGAGACTTTAATGGCTTTTAAAAAAAAGAGTTGTTTTTTAACTCAATTTTTTGTTAGGTACGTTATTTTTTTATTCCTATTCATTTAGTTTCACGATTTTCTTAAATTACCAACAACTAAGGGTTAAACGTAATTCTATAATTTTTGAGTAAATATAAAGAATTTGTTAAATTACTATAAGAGAAATGTACTTCATATTTCTCTCTTATAATAATTCTTCAAATAGTCACGCTTTAGGGTGACGTTATTAGTCAAATTTTGATTATTGGGATCAAAAAATGTAGGATCAAATTACTTTTAAGCGACAATAGTATAACCTTTGTTCATTATTGATACACGCTGTTAGGTCCATACCATTTATGATAGTGTGGTCCACGCGTAAGAAGTTATACTATTGACGCAGGACGTTAGAGACCAATGAAGTAAAATGAATAGTGCATCAGCACGTATTTTACGTAGGTCCAACGAAGTGGACCATTGGTCTCTAACTTGTTATAAAATGCATAAAACTTCTTATTATCCTTAAATTAATATAGGATAGCAGGAAGTTTAGTAGTTTCTATATAATTTTTTAAAAGTATTATTTAATTCCCTTTATTATTAATTGGTGGTGGTCCTTCAGGGATTATAGCTTTATAAACCTCATCACCTTTACGTTCCTTAAATTCGGCTTTTATTTTGGCTACCGAATCTGGGTTTTCAAACAAGTCAGCCATGGTCATTGCCATAGCTTTAGAAGCGTAGGTCATGCCTTTATGCCCAACGCTCATACCGCCACAGGCTACAACAGCCCAAGAATGCCAAGGTGTATCTTTAGGTGCAGTAGTAACACCCAAATTAATATTAGCTACATTCCAACTTACATCACCAACATCGGTCGAGCCACCTCCAGGATTTTCTTTGGTGTCTTCAAGCGGATGAACACTACTATCCATACCTACTTGCTTTTTACCTGTGGCTTCTTGTATGCCTTTTCCAAAGGCTATCTCTTCATCAGTATATGTAATAGGACCAAGTAATTCTAAATTAGATTGCATGATTTTTCCACCTTCACGATTTACTAATACCTCATAAATACCTGAGATGAGCGATACTTTATAATCTACGTTTGCCATAATTGCAGCACCTTCTGCCATTTCCATAACACGTTTATAAACAGGCATCATACCAGAACGTTTGGTATCGCGAACACGCATCCAAAGTCTTGCATAATCGGGAACTACATTTACCACTTTACCCGCATCTTGTATGTGGTAATGCATTCTAACGGTTGGTTTTACATGCTCTCTGTAATAATTAACACCTGTAGTATATAACTCTAAAGCATCCGAAGCACTTCTGCCATTCCATGGATCGGCAGAAGCATGTGCAGCTTGACCATAAAATTCTACTTTAAAATCCACTAAGGCTAACGAGCTTTGTACATCTGCCTTTATTTCGGCTGATGGATGCCAGCTAATATTTACATCTACATCATCCCAAAGACCAGCATTAACCATCCAAATTTTACCAAAGTATTTTTCTTCACTAGGTGTCCCAAAAAATTTAACAGTACCTTTTAGTGTGCCGTTTTCAATGAGTTCTTTTATAGCTACAGCAGCACCTAAACTTCCTGCACCAAATAAATTATGTCCGCAACCATGACCAGCTTCTCCATCTACAATAGGAGATTTAGTGGGTTCGGTATTTTGTGATAATCCGGGTAATGCATCAAATTCACCTAAAACACTAATTACTGGTTTTCCTGAACCGTATGTAGCAACAAAAGCCGTTGGCATTCCAGCAACACCACGTTCTACAGTGAAGCCTTGTTGTTCGGCATAATCTGATAATATTTTTGAAGATTGGTTTTCTTCAAAAGCAGTTTCAGCAAGCGCCCAAATGTCATCACTAATTTTTATAAGATTGGCTTTGTGTTTTTCTACAGAAGCAATAATTGCTTTTTTAGTTTTACTCATTTTCTTTTGAGCAGAAGATGTACTTATTACTAAACAAAGCGTAAGTACAAGAAAGACTTTTATTCTCATTGTGATTAGTTTTTTTATTCTCATAAATATAACAATTTTAGCTGATTCTGTTTTTATTTAAATTTTAATTATAGAATAAAAAAAAACTCCTTTTGATGAGTTTCAAAAGGAGTGAAGATTTTTAAAGGAATAGTGATTACATGGCATAGAAAAATTGTTCATGAACAATTTTTCCATTTTCAACTTCAAAGACGCAAACTTCTTCCATTTGTTGTCTTCCTCGATCTTTAAAAGTAACATCAAAATCCATTTTACATGTAAAATGATTTCCTGCAATAACAGGTTCAGAAATGGCTCCTCCATGAAATTCTTCAACATTATCTAGCCATTGTTTGCTTTTATCCCAAACATTTTGCTTGCCAGAAACTACTTCTTCTGGATATCCTGGCATTTCTTGGCTTACAACATTATCAGCATATAATTCTTCAACGCATTCTAGGTTTTGACCTTGATTGCACATGGTGTACCATTTGTTGGCTACTTCTTTAGTATTCATATTTTTATGTTTTTTGATTTGTCTATAAAGTTAGCTAATAATCTTTACTAAAAGATTAACAAAAAGTTAATTTAATATTGGCTTGCAGTTACTATTAATATTATGAAGTATAAGCTTTTTATTTTAAGGAATTATTAACATTTGCAGGCTTTAGTAATTTGTATTTTAGAACTCTAATATTTATAAACACTAAAACCTAATCAAAGATGAAAAAACTAGTATTAATTGCCATCGCATTTACATTATCTTACGCTGTAAATGCTCAGATAAAAACACCAGCTCCCAGTCCTTTTTCTAAAATAGAGCAAAAAGTTGGCTTAACAGATGTTACGCTTGAATATTCTCGTCCTTCAATGAGAGGTCGTACTATTTTTGGGAATTTAGTCCCATTTGGAAAAGTTTGGAGAACAGGAGCAAATGCCAATACAAAAATAACATTTAGTGATGACGTGATGGTTGGAGATAAAACACTCAAAGCAGGTTCTTATGCTATTTTTACCATTCCACAAGCCGATAAGTGGCAGGTTGTTTTTTATACAAAAACAGAAGGACCAGCTCCAAAAGAATTAGATATAGAAAAAGTTGCTGCTTCAGCTATGGCAGATGTCATGGCTTTGCCAATGGACATACAATCGTTTTCAATGTCTTTTGATGATGTTACAAGTAATTCAGCTGTTGTGGGGATGTTTTGGGAAAACACATATGTTGGTGTGAAATTTGAAGTACCAACAGATAAAACTGTTGTAGCTTCAATTGATAAAGCATTAGGAGGACCAGGTTTTGGTGATTATTATGGTGCCGCATCTTATTATTTTGCTGAAGGAAAAGATATTAATAAAGCTAAAGAATGGATTGATAAAGCAATGAGTATGACTGAAACACCTCGCTTTTGGCAATTAAGACAGCAATCTTTAATTTATGCAAAAGGTGGAGATAAAAAAGGCGCTATTGAGTTGGCTAAAAAATCTTTAGCTGCCGCTGAAGAAGCAGGAAATGCAGACTATATAAAAATGAATAAAGAATCTCTTGCAGAGTGGATGCAGTAAAAATTAGAATTACAATAATTTAAAGAGCCAGTGAAGTTAAATAGTTGGCTCTTTTTTTATAATATTAGTCTAATAGGTCTAATTTTTTATACTAGAAATATCGTCTTTAAGAGGATTATTATTGCCAAGGGTTTGTATAAAGTATGCCACTAATATTACAATGAGGCAGCCTACAAAATTAAGCCATAAATAAGGTAAATTAATATAGCTATATTCGTCTAAAAAGAATAAGCCAATAATAATAATTTGAGTAATTAGAGCACCTGAAAACACGGCATTTGCTTTTATATATTTAAAGAAAAATGCGATTAGGAAAATCCCTAAAACGTTACCATAAAAAATGGAACCTATAATATTAACTAGCTGAATTAAATTCTCGGCTAAATTTGCAATACAGGCAATACCAATGGCAAGGATTCCCCAACCCAATGTAAACCATTTGGTTGCATTTACATAATGCTTTTCTTCTTTTGTGCTATTAAGGTTTCTCTTGTATAGATCAATAGTAGTCGTTGATGCCAACGCATTAAGTTCGCTTGCTGTACTAGACATTGCAGCGCTTAAAATAACCGCAAGTAATAAGCCAATTAAGCCCCTAGGTAAGTTGTTTAAAATAAAATGGATAAACACATAATCTTTATCGTTAGATTCAATTTTGGTATTTGTTTCTGCTGCTACCTTTTCAATAATCTCTTGTGCTGCTTTTCTGTTTTTTATATCGGATTCATTAGCTAAAGCGATGGATTGTGTAACGGTTTCATCTTTTGAATCTATAAATTTATTGATGAGTATTTGTTTATCATCAAATATTTTATTTTGTTCAATTTGCAAATTTTGATATGCCATAGCATATGAAGAATTTTCAACAGCTTTTGTAGCTTCAGGATTAAAATTAACTGGAGATGCATTAAATTGATAAAATACAAAGACCATAACACCTACCAATAAAATAAAGAATTGCATAGGTACTTTTACAATACCGTTAAAGATTAATCCTAGACGCATTTCTCGTATTGATTTTCCTGAAAGATACCGCTGTACTTGGCTTTGGTCTGTGCCAAAGTAGGATAGCATTAAAAAGGTGCCGCCAATAATACCACTCCAAAATGTATAGCGGTTGTCTAAGCTAAATGAAAAATCTAAAACATTCATTTTACCATTAGCCCCAGCAATGTCGAGCGCTTTAGTAAACGTAATGCCTTGGGGTAAGGCATTAACAATGATATAAAATGCGATAAACATACCTGTAAAAATAACAGCCATTTGATATTTTTGAGTTACGTTTACCGCTTTTGTACCACCAGATACGGTGTAAATAATAACCAACACACCAATAATAATATTGAGTAAAATTAAATCCCAACCCAAAACTACCGATAAGATTATTGCAGGTGCAAAAATGGTAATTCCAGCAGCTAAACCGCGTTGGATTAAAAACAAAATAGCAGTGAGCTTACGTGTTTTTAAATCGAAACGGCCTTCTAAGAATTCATAAGCTGTATATACTTTTAAACGATGATAAAGCGGAATGAAAACCAAACAGATAATAACCATTGCAATAGGAAGCCCAAAATAAAATTGTACAAACCCCATTCCACTATGAAAGGCTTGTCCTGGTGTTGATAAAAATGTGATGGCACTTGCCTGAGTTGCCATTACAGATAAACCTATAGTCCACCATTGGGCTTGATTACCACCACGAATATAATCTTGTACATTTTTGCTCCCTCGTGTTTTCCAAGTACCATAAGCAACTATAAAAAGTAAGGTTAAACCTAAAACAACCCAGTCTAATGTTTGCATATTAAGAAAATGTATTCATTAGTAAATAGAATAAAATAAAGTAAATAGCATTTGCTACTAACACAATGGTGTAAATGGGTTCCCATTCATATTTTTGAGTTGTTTTTTTTACCATTTTAGTCATTTAATTTATGGTCAATATTAATGTTGTCTTTTCCAATAGAGAGCATGTTTGCAAAAAGTCTATATGCTCCAGAAACTCCTGAAGGAAACTCTCTAAAAAAACTTAATCCTGTGTAGATATAATGTCCTTTTCCATATTTGGCTACTAACAAACTACCATCTTTTGGTGTTTCACCTTTATCGTTCATCGATAGAAGTGGTGTGAACTCACTCCCCCATTCATCAGGAAAGTATAGTCCTCGTTCCTGTGTCCAACCTTCAAAATCTTTTTTAGTAATTTTATTTGGAAAGTTTAAAAGTGAATGGTCTTTGGCTAAAAATCGTACTTCGGCATTTTCATTGGTAACTCTATTGCTCGACAATTTTAAATCGTATGGTGACATATGATCTACTTTTATTCGTCGACTTGTGTTGTATTGCACAATCATGTTACCTCCTTGTTCAACAAAATCAAAGAGTAGTTGTTGCTTAAATTTTAAATCGTCAAGAATATTATAAGCTCTTATACCAACAACAATAGCATCAAATCTTGATAAACTTTCAGATGTAATATCTTTGGGTTTTAATTTTACAACAGTATATCCAATTTGTTCTAAACTTTCAGGAACAACATCTCCTGCACCTTCAATATAACCTATGTTTTCTCCTCTTTTTTGAATATCTAATCTTACTATTTTGCTTTCGCTAGGCAATAAAACAGTTTGAAAAGGAATATGACTATAATTTATTTCAATTAACTCTCTAGAATATATTTTTCCGTTGACATTAACTTTTGGTTTAAGATATCCTTCGCTTTGAAACTTAGGAGGAATTACTGTAAAAACTAAGGTTTGCTCTTCGCCTTTATTTGTTAAAGTTACCTTTTGTTGGTCAGGATAGACGTTCCAGTTTTTTGGATAATCCATACTCACAAAACCTTCTAGATTATCACGACCAGCTTTAACAGTAACAGATATTTCTTTTTGTTTATCATTTTCAAAAATGAAAACTTTATCACTAATACTAGCTGAAACTTCCGGAATAATTTCAAAAGGACGATACAATTCCCCTTTGTCTGGTTTAGAATAGCGATATACCAGATTTTTTGTGATTGTAATTGGTGTGTTGTTAATATTAAGATTAAAATCAACAGTTATAGAACGTGGTGTTTCAGGAAGACCAATTAAATTTTGATTCTTAACATTATACATACCTAATGTCCCTTTTTCATTTAACCAATAAGGATTTGTGTATTTTGTATCTGAAGGAATGGTACCATTAATTTTATAATTGTATTTTTTGTTATTTTCTAAATTAGTAGAAGTATTTTGAGCTTCATTTAATTGCGAAAGACTAACACTTTTCAATTCAATTTTTGTATTACTTCTTTTAAGAACTTCAATATTTACTTTTAAGTCACTATTAGGTGATATGGTTGGTGTATTTGCAATCCCTTCTAAATACAAACCTGAACAGGTTTCAATAATAGATATTATTTCTTTGGTTTTAATAGATTTCCAATGCTCATCTTCAAGTTTTTGAATTAATTTGTATGCTTCAATAAGTTCAGTAATATGAATTGATGGTTCTTTAAAATTAAAATTCTTTTCAACATTGTATAAAATATCACCAATGGCTTGACCACCTTTTATGCGATTCCAAGAGGTGTCAATACCTGAGAAAATATTTGTCTTATCTTTTGGAAAATCACCTTTTAAATACTCGATATACTCTTTTTCTGTTCCTCTAATACTTTGCCTTCCAAAGCCTTGCGATAAATGTTGGCTGCTTGCTATTGAAGCTAGCTCATTGTTAGATAGTCCTTTTTGCGGATAATATACTCCAACGTCAAAGCTCACCATATTACTTTTATCAACTTCTTTAAATTTTTCTTGACTGCCATAAAACCACCAATGCGTATTAAAATACAAAGTCTTCGGTTGCCATAAACCAGTAAATTCTAATTGTTCAGGATATGCAGACTTGTTATTAGCGAGATCAAACGCTTCCATGCTTAATAATGCTGAACTTGTATGATGTCCATGTGTTTTGCCAGCTGAGGTATGGTTAAATCGATTGATTATTACATCTGGTTTAAATTTTCTGATTGCCCAAACCATGTCACTTAAAACCATGTCTTTGTTCCAAATTGTTAAAGTTTCGTCAGGGTGTTTAGAATACCCAAAATCATTTGCTCTTGTGAACATTTGTTCACCTCCATCAATCCGACGTGCTGCTAATAATTCTTCGGTACGAATAACACCCAAAAGCTCTCTAATTTCAGAGCCAATAAGGTTTTGTCCGCCATCACCTCTAGTAAGTGCCAAATACCCTGCTCTTGCTTTTAAATGATTGGACATGTATGATATGAGGCGCGTATTTTCATCGTCTGGATGAGCTGCGACATACAAAACTGTCCCTAGAAAATTTAGTTTTTGAACAGCTTCGTAGATTTCAGAAGTATTTAATTTTTCTGGTTGTTGTGCTAAAATAGTAACAGCTGTAGTTATAATAGTCAATACTGTTAGTACAGTTTTTTTCATAGTAACATTGGTTTGCTAGAAACCAAATATAAAAAGAATGTTAGCCTTAAGGTTGGTTTTAATCTTTCTTTAACGTATCAGTATGTGCTTTTAGCTTTTATTTATCAAAAGCATCCTTTTCAACGAGTGTAACTGCTTTTTGTAGAAGTAAATTGTTTGGGTAGGTCATGAGTTCACCATTACTTTTTCTAATATGAATTTGAAACGAATGAACATCTTCAATAATACCAATAACTTCATGCTCTTTGTCATGAACATGTATTTTGTCTCCAATTTTATATGGAAAAGAAAAAAACATAACAATTCCAGACGTAACATTACTTAAAATAGACCAACTTGCAAATAATGTAATTCCTAATATGGCAAACACAGATGAGAATAAAACGATAATATCTTTTATTTCAACTCCTAAAATAAAGGCCTCAATTAAGAGTGCAATTAAAAAGAAAGTAATTGATACATAGCGTTTAATCAACTTAATTCTTGCTTTATTTTTGCGTTTGGATCGCCCTATTTTTCTAACCACTAAGTTTGCAATGAATTGAATTACAAATAGAATTCCAAAAACCAATATGGTGTTAATTATTTGTTCTCGATTTATATTGAAAAAGTCAATCATTTTAAAGTGAATTAAATATTAAATAAAATTAAGAAGTTATTTTGTATTCACGAGAGTATTTAACGATTCATATACCATGTGAACGGGTAATCCCATCACATTAAAATAGGAGCCTTCAATATTAGTAACTCCAATATGTCCAATCCATTCTTGAATGCCATAAGCTCCTGCTTTGTCTAATGGACTATAGTTTTTAATGTAATACCAAATTTCTTCATCGCTTAAGCTTTTAAAGGTAACCTTAGTAATATTATGCATCGTTTTTTCAGTAGATTTGGTTTTAAAACACACAGAGCTGATTACCTCATGAGTTTCTCCACTTAGTTTGCTTAACATTAGGAATGCTTCTTCTTCATTTCGAGGTTTACCCAACGCTTCCTCTTTATGCCAAACAATAGTATCACTTGTAATGAGAATATCATTGTTTTTTAATTCGTTTTCAAAGGGTAATGATTTTAATTGGGCGAGATAATTGCTAATCTCAAAATGGCGCAAACGTTCGGGATATTCTTCTTTTATAGGTTTTAAAACAATTTGAAAATCTAAGTCTAAATCCTTAAAAAATTGTTGACGTCTTAGAGAGCCAGATGCTAAGATGAGATTAAAATCTTTTAGTTTTTCGTTAAGCATTATTAAGCATTATTAAGCATATATGGATAAAGCAGTAAAGATAATATACCTAATAACATGACAAGCTTTAAAATGTTAGAAAGTTGATGTAATTCAAGATTACTTTTAGCAGTTATAGATTTTATTGTAAAATAGAGTAGAGGAGCAATGATAAAAACAAGGAAATATACAACAGCTATTTGTTGTTTATACAAAATGGTAATGACATAATAAGTTACAGCAATCAACGGAATCATTGATAAAATAAATACTAGAATAGTAGCGTGTTTTTTACCAATAACTACAGGAAGTGTCTTTATTTCAGCCTTGGTATCACCTGCTATATCTTCGATGTCTTTAATAATTTCGCGTAGTAAGTTTATCATAAATGCAAATAGTGCATAGTTAAATACAATTTTAAATATGGCAAATTGTGTTGGTTGGTTTTGAGAGGTTATTGCTGGGAATAATTCAAAAAGGCCAACAATAATAATACTCATGGCAACCAAAACCGAAATAATAATATTACCAATTAAAACAGTTTGTTTTAAATAAGTGGCATAAATATAAAGCAACACAGAAATAATGATAAATAATGCTGCAAAACCACTATGTTCAATACGATTAGAAATCCAAAAACCAATACCAACACCTATCACATTAAGAATAATAAAAATATTTAAAACCGTCTTTTCTGAAATAGATTTTCCTATAATTACCTTATGAGGTTTGTTTACCAAATCGGTTTCTATATCATACACATCATTAATTATATTTCCAGCAGCAGCAATACAAATGGTAGCTAAAACCAGAAGCATAAACTCAAAAAGAGTTAAGGTAGTACTAACTCCAAAAGAGGCAAATAAGGAGTATTTAATGAGTACCTGTGTAAGTATAATTAAGAGTAAGTTTTTATAGCGAAAAAGGTTTAAAAAATGGAGCATTTTTTAGTTTAGTTGTTATATGTTTAGCCGTTTTTATTTCTTTGAATATTGAATACTAGTCATACTTAGCATCAAAATTAGCATCCCATTTATCCTGTACTTTTAGCACTTGTTCAATCACATCGCGCACAGCACCTTTACCACCATTTTTATGAGAAATGTATTTAGATACGGCTTTAATTTCTGGAGCTGAATCCTGAGGGCAACATGGTAAACCAACCAACTGCATTACAGGTAAATCTGGAATATCATCTCCCATATACAACACATGCTCAGCATTAATATTGTAAATATCTAGGTACTCTTCTAGTTGTTCTATTTTGTTGTGTGCACCTAGGTAAATATTAGTAATTCCTAAACCTTGTAAGCGTTTACGAACCCCTTCATTAGAGCCTCCTGAAATAATGCACACATTATAGCCTTTATCTACAGCAGTTTTTAAGGCATAACCATCTTTAATATTCATTTTCCGAAGCATTTCACCTGAGGTTGTAATGGCAACTGTACCATCTGTTAGGACACCATCAACATCAAAAATAAAGGTTGTTATATATTGTAAATACTCTTTATAACTTTTTTTCATGGGTTTGCTTAATTGATTTTGTTAGGAGTTCATAAATGTCTTTGTGAATGTCTTTTTCAAGTGCTTTTAAATGCTTTTTTATCGTTTTTTTATCGTTGCGTTTTGCAGGACCTGTTTGTGCTAAATAAGGTGATAAGTCTTCAATTTTGTTTGCAGTTTCTTTTATAAGCGGTTTTAAAATATTAAAATCAGCACTTTTAGATTCAGTTATTTCGTGTCCAATTCTATACAATTGATTGGTAAAATTATTAACAAAAACAGCCGCAAGATGTAAGACACTTCTTTGTTCAGAATTTACTTTATAATGTGTGCTTCCAACAGCAGTTACCAAATCTTTCAATATTTGCATATTAGCTTTATGCTCTATTTCAATACAAATTGGAACATCTGAAAACTCTAAATCAACACCTTTTGTAAACGTTTGTAATGGATAAAATACGCCACGCTTATTTTTTTTGTCAATTTCATGCATGCTTATGCTACCTGAAGTATGCATCACTAATCTATTTCTAAAGGGTAATGCTGTAGAAAGGTCTCCAATAGCATCGTCACTTATTGCAATAATGTAAACATCAGCAATTTTTAATGATGAGATATCATTTGTAATTTTAACATCATTTTTAAACGGTTGCAGCGCTTCAATACTACGATTGTACCATTGGTTTACAACAACATGCTCAGCATTTTTAAATGCTTTATATAAATGTGTTGCTACATTTCCTGCGCCAAGTATAATGACTGAAATCATATTGCTAAAGTAAGTAAGTAATACATTATTTAAAAACCGATTGACGTATCTTTGTTTTCTATGAAAAAAAAGGATATTAAAACCAGAGATGATATATCTTTATTAGTGTCTACATTTTATTCTAAAGTTAGAACTAATGGGATGCTTAAACCTTTTTTTAGCACTATTGAAGATTGGGATAAACATCTCGATACACTGACTACATTTTGGGAATCGAGTTTGTTTTTAAAAATTAAATATTATGGAAATCCATTAGAAGCACATATAAAAGTCGATCAAGTTAACAAAAACACAATAACTCAGGAGCATTTTGGCACTTGGATGAATTTATGGTTTGAAACCATTGACGAATTATTTGAAGGGGAATATGCAGATATGGCTAAAAATAGGGCACGAAAAATGAGTACATTTTTATATTTAAAACTATTTGAAGCGCGATAGTTAATGCTTGATGATCTATTGTTAAAAGATCTGTTTTTAAAGCTTCATTACAAACAAAATAATTAACTTTGCACGATTCAAAAAAAAAATAAGACCTTATTGTTATGCTAAAGAAACTCACTAACATTCTATTTTCCAACCGTCTTACGGCTATACTATTTGTTGTTTTTGCAATAGCAATGATTACAGGTACTTTTATGGATGCTTCACAAGAAACCTCACCAACACCATATACAAGGACATTAATCTACAATTCGTGGTGGTTTGAAACGATATTAGCATTTTTTGTCATAAATTTTGCAGGGAATATTTTTCGTTACCGCTTGTTTAGAAAAGAAAAGTGGGCAACCTTTACTTTGCATATCGCTTTTATATTTATACTGCTGGGTGCTTTTATAACACGCTATATAAGTTATGAAGGCATGATGGCAATACGCGAGGGTGCTACAGAAAACAGCTTTTTGTCTAACAATACATATTTGACGACTTATATTGATGGCGATTATATAGTTAATGGTCAACAGCAAAGACTGGTTAGACATGAAGAAACCGATTTTTCTCCAAGATTAAATAACAATTTTGAATTTCATACAAGTTATAATGGTCAACCTGTAAAAGTAGAACTCGAAGAATTTATTTCTGGAGCTGAAGAAGATATTGTTCCTGATGAATCTGGAGAATCTTATCTTAAGATTGTAGAATCAGGACACAATCATTTTTTAAAAGTAGGATCTGTTATAGATATGCATAATGTACTTTACGCTCTTAATCAACCAACTGAAGGTGCTGTAAACTTAACTTATACAGATAGTACTTTAACGATTCAATCTCCTTTTGAAGGTGAGTATATGACCATGGCAACTGGAGCAAAAGGAAAATTACTAAAAAACAGTATTCAACCTTTATTATTACGATCAAGATATATTATTGGTAATCAAGGTTTAGTATTTCCAAAACCAGTAACCAAGGGTGTGTTTGATATTGTAAAAAAATCAGAACTTTTAAGAAGTGATGAAGATGGTATTGTACTAAGAGTAACTGCTAATGATGAAACAAAAATTGTAAAACTGTTAGGAGGTAAAGGTACTAGTAATCCTTTTAGACAAGATTCTATTGGTGGTTTGGAATTTGCATTTAAATATGGCTCTAAAGTCATAGAATTACCATTTAGTATTAAGCTTAACGATTTTGTTGCCGAACGTTATCCGGGAACACAAAAAAGTTATTCTGCTTTTTCAAGTCAAGTCACGGTTTTAGATAAAGAATCAGGAGATTTTGACTATAAAATATTTATGAATAACATTTTAAATCATAAAGGGTATCGTTTTTTTCAATCCTCTTTTGATCCAGATGAAAAAGGCTCTGTATTATCTGTAAATCATGATTTTTGGGGTACATGGTTTACCTATGTTGGTTATTTTATGTTGTTCATTGGTTTATTAGCAATCCTTTTTGCTAAACATACACGTTTTGATGATTTAAGAAAGCAACTAAAAAAGGTAAAAGCAAAAAAGGCAAAATTACTGTCTGTGTTTTTATTTGGTTTTGTACTATCTCTTCAAGCACAACAAACCAGTACTGATAATCATGATCACAACAGAATAACTAAAGCGCAAGTTGATTCCATTTTAAAGGTTCATATGACGCCTAAAGCACAAGCTAATAAATTTGGTAAAATTGTTATACAGGATATTGGAGGGCGTATGATGCCAGTAAACACGTATGCTTCAGAATTGTTACGTAAACTAAGTAAGCATGATAGTTATGAGGAGTTGGATGCCAATCAGGTGTATTTGTCTATTCAAGAGAGCCCAACGTTTTGGGAAAATGTACCTATCATTTATTTAGCACTTAAAAAGGCTGATACGATACGAAACATAATAGGTCTCGATAAATCAAAGAAATATGCTACGTTTTCACATTTTATTGATGATAAAGGACGCTATAAGTTAGCACCATATCTTCAAGAAGCTTATAGTACACAATCGCCTACAGCAATTCAAAAAGAATTTAGAGAGGCAGATCAACGTGTAAATTTGTTGTTTAGTGCAATAGAAGGATCTTCACTTAGAATATTTCCAATTCCAGACGACGAAAATAACAAATGGATTTCATCACAAGATTTTAAAACAGGAAATTATAAGTTGCATGATTCATTGTATGGGAACTTTATTAATACTGGATTTAAAGCCTATTTATATATGCTTAATAATTCTAAAAATTCAGGAGAAGATTATGATGAAAGTGATAAATTACTAGATGCTATTAAACGCACACAATTTAAGTTTGGAAGTGATGTAATGATAAGTGATAAAAAAGTAAATACTGAAGTACTATACAATAAATATGATATTTTTAAAAAACTCTTTAGTTGGTATATGTATGCTGGAACATTAATGTTTATTTTAATAATTATACAAATTTTTAAAAGTAAGAGTAAAACAATTTCTATTAGTGTAAAAGTATTCCGTTATATTGTTTTAGCATTATTTGTTTTACATACAGCAGGACTTATTACACGTTGGTATGTTTCTGGTCATGTGCCTTGGAGTGATGCCTACGAATCTATGATTTATGTGGCTTGGGCAACGATGCTATTTGGTTTAGTATTTGGCAGAAAAAGTGATTTAACTTTAGCTTCAACAGCCTTTGTAACAGCCATGATTTTAATGATTGCACATTGGAATTGGATGGATCCTGCTATTGCTAATTTACAACCTGTTTTGGATAGTTATTGGCTCATGATTCATGTTTCAATTATCGTAGCTAGCTATGGGCCATTTACTCTAGGCATGATATTAGGAGTCGTTGCATTATTACTTATGGTTTTTACAAACAAAGACAATAAGGATAAAATGTTGCTAAATATTAAAGAGTTAACCATAATTAATGAAATGGCTTTAACTGTTGGTTTAGTGATGCTAACTATTGGAAATTTTCTTGGAGGCATGTGGGCTAACGAAAGTTGGGGACGTTATTGGGGATGGGATCCTAAAGAAACTTGGGCATTAATAAGTATCATGGTATATGCTTTTGTGGTGCATATGCGTTTAGTTCCTGGGCTTCGCGGACGTTTCGGATTTAATTTTATGTCTATTGCTGCGTATTCAAGTATAATATTTACATATTTTGGTGTTAACTTCTATCTTTCAGGATTACATTCGTATCAATCAGGACAGCAAATAGCGAGTATTAATATTATAATTATTAGTGTTGCTATAATTGCACTTTTAGGATTTATTGCATATAAAAAGTATGTAAAACATTATAAAAAGTAAAAGTTGTTTTATCTAAATGATTATAAGAGACGTCTTAAGAAAATAATCTAAAGTAATTATTCATATATTTACTTATATGAAAAAGTATTTTCTACTTTATTTTGCACTTTCGTTATTATGCAGCTGTGGTCAAGGTAAAACAGCAAGTGATATTAAAATAAATACATCTCAAGGTATATCGTTACTTAATAGACCCTTAATTAAACGACAAGTAAATCCGCAGTTAGATTCATTACAAATAGAAAACTATTTAGAAGCTTTAGTAAATTATGAAGTTAATAAAGAAAGTGTAAACCATATTGTTTGGTTAGGAAGGCGTACCGCCTATTTAGGTGATTATAAAAGAGCGATTGAGATATATTCCGAAGGGTTGAATAAATTCCCAAATGAAGCGCGTTTATATCGTCATAGAGGACACCGTTACATAAGCACAAGACAATTAGATAAAGCAATTGTAGATTTAGAAAAGGCAGTTTTACTTATTAAAGATAAAGAAGATGTAATTGAACAAGATGGTATTCCAAACAGTTTAAACCAACCAATCTCTACCTTACATACTAATATTTGGTATCATTTAGGTTTGGCATATTATTTAAAGAATAATTTACAAAAATCTTTAGCGGCTTTTAAGGAGTGTTTATTAAAGTCTAATAATGATGATCTACAGGTAGCTACAAGACATTGGATGTATATGATATTAAAACGTATGGAATTATCCGAACAAGCAAATGTTATCTTAGATCCTATACATAAAGATATGACTATAATTGAAAATTTCGCTTACCATAATTTATTACTTTTTTATAAAGGAGAACTTTCAGAAAAAGAGCTTTTGGAAAATAATAATTTAGCTTCTAGTCTAGCTGTGCAATATGGTATTGGAAATTGGTATTATTATAACGACAATAAAGAAAAAGCAATGCAAATCTTTGAAGAGATAACAAAAACAAGTAATTGGTCTGTATTTGGTTATTTAGCTGCCGAAGCTGATTTGAGTAGAATCAAGGAGTAATAAGTGATGTAACTTCTTCAACTTGTCCTGCAGGATGAGTTAAACTTATATGTCCTATTCGTACACGTATTAAACGTAATGTTGGAAACCCAACAGCAGCTGTCATTTTTCGTATTTGCCTAAACTTTCCCTCTGTAACTGTAATTGTAGCCCAACTTTTTGGACCATGACGCTCATCACGAATATGTCTGTTTTCTAAAGGTAAATGGTCTACCGATGCTATAAGTTTAGCTTCACAGGGTTTAGTCATGTACTTTATGCCATTAAAACCAATTTCTACTCCCTTTTTGAGTTGTTCTATTGCCTCTTGAGTAATAATACCATCTACTTGAACATAATACTCTTTTTCTACTTTTTTACTTCTTATATATTCACTTACCTTGCCATCTGTAGTTAGTAATAACAAGCCTTCAGAAGTTTCATCTAATCTACCAATGGCCATACTGCCTTTCGGAAAGTCATAGAGTTCACCTAAACGTTTTTTACGTTTTTTTCGCTTTCCTTCATAAATAAACTGACTTAAGTAGCCATAAGGTTTATGAAGTAAAAAATGACGATGAATTTTATTTTTATACATGTAAAATAATTGGCATGTAATGTAGCAAAAAAATATAATTGTCATTATCAAAATATTTCAGCATATTTGTAACTATGATTGTTTAAATAGAATTTCCAGTTTTGTCGAATTACTTCTCGACTATTTAGTACTAAAGACATTTATGTATTTAGTAAATTTAT
Organism: uncultured Flavobacteriaceae bacterium; assembly: GCA_964418645.1. GTDB lineage: Bacteria > Bacteroidota > Bacteroidia > Flavobacteriales > Flavobacteriaceae > JAADHG01. The sequence continues at coordinate 51,284 of CAYQME010000004.1, read as the reverse complement.
AATATTTAAACATCAAATATGTTATCAAAAACACCCTCAATAAAACAATTATTTAAGTATTTTAAAATTGCAATTACAGGAAAAGAGCAAGAGTTTACTTCTGGTAGTATTCGTCGTGCAGTATTCATGTTATCAATACCTATGATTCTAGAGATGCTCATGGAATCTATTTTTGCAATAGTCGATATTTTTTATGTGTCACAGGTGAGTGTCAATGCAGTTGCTACCATAGGTTTAACAGAATCTGTAATAACTTTAGTATATGCTGTTGCTATTGGTTTAAGTATGGCAGCTACAGCAGTTGTTGCACGTCGCATTGGTGAAAAAGATATTAAGGGAGCTTCACAAGCAACAGTACAAGTTATATTTCTAGGTATTAGTGTTGCATCTATTATAAGTGTTATAGGAATTTTATACCCAAAAGAGATTTTGGGATTAATGGGAGCAGAGCCAGATCTTATTGCACAGGGATATGGTTACACTCAAGTACTTCTAGGAGGTAATGTTACCATTATGCTTTTGTTCTTAATAAACGCAGTATTTAGAGGAGCAGGAAATGCTTCTATTGCTATGTGGACACTTATTCTGTCTAATGGTCTCAACATTATACTAGACCCAATGTTTATTTTCGGGTTTGGACCAATTCCAGCTTTTGGAGTTGAAGGAGCAGCTATAGCTACTACCATAGGTCGTGGTACTGCCGTTTTATTTCAATTAGCAGTATTGTTTTATGGTTGGAGTAAATTAAAAATAAGAGTTAGAGATTTGATCTTACAAATTAACGTGATGATGAACTTAGTTAAAGTATCACTTGGTGGTATTGGTCAGTTTCTTATTGGTACATCTAGTTGGGTATTTTTAATGCGTATTATGAGTGAATTTGGAAGCGATGTACTGGCAGGTTATACCATCGCTATTCGTGTAATGCTATTCTCATTTATGCCTGCTTGGGGGATGAGTAATGCTGCAGCGACATTAGTAGGTCAAAATTTAGGAGCAAATAAACCAGATCGCGCTGAAAAATCGGTTTGGGTTACAGGAAAATACAATGCCTATTTTATGGCTATAGTATCGATGATTTATTTGGTTTTTGCCAAACAGATTATAATGCTTTTTAATCAAGAACCAAGTGTTGTAAAATATGGAAGCCTGTGTTTACAAGTAATTGCATCAGGTTATGTGTTTTATGCCTATGGTATGGTTGTTATACAATCATTTAATGGCTCAGGCGACACCAAAACACCAACACTTATTAATTTTATTTGTTTTTGGTTAATTCAATTGCCATTTGCATATATAGTTTCTATTTATTTCGAAGCTGGTCCAAAAGGGGTATTTTGGTCTATAACCATAGCTGAGGTTATGATTGCAATTATAGGAATTGTATGGTTTAAAAAAGGAAAATGGAAAACCGTTAAAGTATAGTTTTCTTATTCAACTTTTTGTAAATTACAGCATCTAAAACAAGTATTCTATGTCTAAAAAGAAAATGGGATTAAACACTATTTGTACCCACATTGGCGAAATTGAAGATAAACAGTTTAAGGGAGCGGTTTCCCCAATTTATTTATCTACGTCTTATGAGTTCATGGATGTTGATGTAAAGCGATATCCACGCTATTTTAACACGCCAAATCAAGAGTATTTATCTAAAAAAATTGCCACCTTAGAGAATGCTAAAAGCGCCATGATTTTTGGTTCAGGTATGGCAGCAGTAAGTACAACATTATTAGCTTTTTTAAAAGCTGGTGATCATATTGTGTTACAAAAAGATATCTATGGAGGCACACGTAATTTGGTGGAAGCTCATTTTGACAGCTATAACATTGAATATTCATTTACAGATGGTTTATCTGTAAATGATTTTGAAGCGTATATTCAACCAAATACAAAAATAATTTATATCGAAACACCTTCAAATCCGCTATTAAAATTAGTAGACATAAAAGCAATTGCTCGTTTGGCTAAAGCAAAAAATGTTTTAACTGTCATAGATAATACATTCGCAACGCCAGTAATTCAAAAACCAATAGATTTTGGTATAGATATCGTTCTTCATAGTGCTACAAAATATTTTGGTGGTCATAGCGATATTTGTGCAGGAGCAGTGGCTACATCTCAAGCGCATATTGATACCATTTGGAATTTAGCCAAGAATTTAGGAGGTAGCCTAAGCGATTTCACAATTTGGATGTTAGAGCGTAGTATGAAGACATTAGGTATTCGTGTAAAAGCACAACAGCGTATTGCAAAAAAGATGGCAAAATTTTTAGTACAACATGATGCTGTAAGTAATGTGTATTATCCTGGGCTTAAAAGCCATCCAGATTATGAATTGGCTAAAACTCAAATGAAAGGATTTGGAGCGATGCTATCTTTTGATTTGGTTGAAGGGTTAGATGCTGAAAAGTTTTTACAAGCATTGAAACTCATAAAACCATCGATGAGTTTGGCAGGAATTGAAAGTACTATGTTATTGCCCGCTTTAGCATCACATGCGTTATTAACACCTGAAGAACGACAAGCACAAGGTATAGGCGATAGTTTAATTCGGTTTTCTGTAGGGTTGGAAAGTAAAAAAGATTTAATTCAAGATATTGAGCAAGCTATTGCTAATGTTTCTGCTGATAGAATAATAAATTTAAAAATGTAAGTAAAAAAAACATGAAATTAGATATACTCGCTATTGGTGCACATCCTGATGATGTTGAGTTAGGTTGTGGTGCAACAATTGCTAAAGAAATAGCCAATGGAAAAACTGTTGGTATTATCGACCTTACAAGAGGTGAACTTGGAACTCGTGGTACTGCTGAAACTAGAGAGAGTGAAGCTACAGAAGCTGCAAAAATTTTAAAGGTTCCAGTTAGAATTAATATGGAATTTCACGATGGATTTTTTATTAATGACAAAAGGCATCAAATAGAGCTCATTAAAATGATCAGGAAGTTTAAGCCAGAAATTGTGCTTTGTAATGCAATAGAAGACAGACATATAGATCATGGCAAAGGAAGTAAATTGGTAAGTGATGCATGTTTTTTAAGTGGGTTATTAAAAGTTGAGACTAAAAGTGATAATGAAGGTAGAATACAAGAACCTTGGCGACCTAAACATGTATATCATTATATACAATGGAAAAATATTGAGCCTGATTTCGTGGTAGATGTTTCTGGATTTATTGATAAAAAAATGGAAGCCGTTTTAACGTATAAAACACAGTTTTTTGATGCCAATAGTAAAGCTCCTGAAACACCTATTTCTAGTCGTAATTTTACAGATAGTATTGTTTATCGTGCTAGTGACTTAGGACGTTTAATAGGAGTAGAGCACGCTGAAGGGTTTACAGTTGAACGCCATGTAGCAGTAAATTCTTTATTTAATTTGAAATAATATTAGAAAAACCCTTTGCAGAAAAAATGAAATAATATACATTTGCAAACGCATTGAAAAATGCAACTAATATGGTGGTTGTAGCTCAGTTGGTTAGAGCATTGGTTTGTGGTACCAAGGGTCGCCGGTTCGAATCCGGTCTTCCACCCAATTAAAAGTCTTCAAAGAAATTTGAAGACTTTTTTTGTACAACAAAATGAAGCTTGCTTCTTGGCTTGTTGTACAAAAATGGGTTAAGGTGAAAGCTTTAAGACTTTTAATTAGCAGGTTTCCCTAATTTGGATCAGCGGAGCTAATCCGGTCTTCCACCCAATTAAAAGTCTTCAAAGAAATTTGAAGACTTTTTTTGTGCAGCTTATTTTGTGTAAATTGTATTTATTTATTACTGTTCTGAAGCCTTATCCACAGTAATGCGTTGTTCGCGATTTGCTAATTCCCAAGCTGTATAAAATACCAGTTTAGCACGATTTTCTAATAAATCGTATTCAATCTTATCAGGTGTGTCCGTTGGTCTGTGATAGTCGGCATGAGTCCCATTAAAATAAAAAATAACAGGAATATTATTCTTAGCAAAATTATAATGATCGGAACGATAATAAAAACGATTGGGATCGTTTTCGTCATTATATTTATAATCTAATTCAATATTAGTGTAGGTTTTGTTTACGTCTTCAGAAATGTTGTGTAACTCCGTACTTAGCTTATCACTACCAATTAAATATATGTAGTTACGATTTGTACTTTTACGTTTTGGATCGGTACGACCAATCATATCAATATTTAAATCTACTACAGTATTTGCTAATGGTACAAGCGGATTATAATCCGTATAATATTGTGAGCCTAAAAGCCCTTTTTCTTCGCCTGTTACATGTAAAAATATGACAGAGCGTTTTGGTCTCTGGCCTTTATCAGCAGCAACTTTAAAAGCTTCAGCAATTTCCAAAAGCGCTACGGTACCCGAACCATCATCATCAGCACCATTATTAATTTCACCTTTGCTATTTATGCCTATATGATCTAAATGTGATGAAATAATCACATATTCATCTGGCTTTTCAGTTCCTTTTATAATAGCTGCAACATTTTCAGAAGTTAGTGGTTCTGTAATACTTTTGTAATTTATTTCTACATTACTTGATACTGTTAATTTTTCGGCAGTGTCATTAATCGTATTTACTAAAGCTTTTCCTAATTTTTCACTAATTAAAAAATGATATATTTCTTCTCCTTTTTGAGGTAAGGTTAAACGTTTGCCTCTTCCTTTTTCTTCTCTACTTTTAAAGATTTTCGAATATCTATTAAACAATTTAGCATCCATAAAAAATAATGCTTTTGCACCATGTTCTTTAGCAGCATTTCTTTTAGCCGATATAGCTTGACGTCCGTTAGACCATTTTGAGATTTCTTTAGTGCCACTTACTAAATAATTTTCTGCGTCATCTTTGGGTTCACCACTTTTAACAACCACAATTTTTCCTTTTACATCTAAATCTTTGTAGTCACTATAGTTTTTATGGTCTATTCCATAACCTGCATAAATAACCTCACTAGTAGAGAAAACTTCTGAAGCACCAGCAGTAAGCGAAATAAAATCTTCAAAATAATTGAATGAAATTCTATTAACGACTAGGTTTACTTTGGGTGTTTTTACAACATTTAAAGGGACTTCTTGAAAGTAATGTCCATCTCCAATAACTGAAGGGATTCCAAGTTTTACATAATGCTTTTTTATATACTCGACAGCTTTCTTTTGCCCAGGTTCTCCAGTCTCACGACCTTCAAATTCATCAGAGGCATAAGTGTAAAGCATTTCTATTAATTCACCAGAAGTAATTGAACTTGCATAACCAATAATATCTTCATTAGTTGCTTCTTTTTTGCAAGAAAATATTAGCAATGTTACTGCAAAAAGTAGTAGTAATTTTTTCATTTTATTAGAAATGTTTTGGTTAGTGATTTGCGATATTACAAAAAGAATGTGTGAGATTAGATTTTGAAGATTCATTTAACACATTTTAACATAAAGAACAGTAGTTAAGACTTGTCTACAATTATGCGCTCTTCTTGGTTTGCCAGTTGCCATGCAGTACCAAATATTAATCGGGTACGTTTTTCAAGTAATTGAAAATTTATTTTGTCAGGTGTATCAGTTGTTTGATGATAATCCTTATGTTCTCCATTAAAATAAAAGATTACGGGAATGTTATGCTTTGCAAAATTGTAGTGATCGGACCTAAAATAATAGCGATTACGCTCATTTTCGGCGTTGTATTTATAATTAAATTCAAAATGAAAAAAGGAATCATTAATAGCTTCAGATACATAATGAAGTTCTGTACTTAATCTATTAGCGCCAATAATATAGATATAGTTTGGATTGTTTTGATGTGATTTATCGACACGTCCAATCATGTCAATATTTAAGTCGGCTACTGTACTCTCTAGTGGAAATACAGGGTTTTCAGTATAAAATCGTGAGCCTTGTAATCCTATTTCTTCAGCGGTAAGGTGTAATAATAAAATACTTCTTTTTGGGCCAAAGCCATTCTTCTTTGCTTCTTTAAATGCTTGTGCTATTTCTAATAATGCTGCAGTACCTGAAGCGTTATCGTCAGCGCCATTATAAATATTACCTTTTTTATCGATGCCTTTATGGTCAAGATGTGCAGAAATAATAACAATTTCATCAGGTTTCTCTGTGCCTTTTATAAATGCTAAAACATTTTCTGAATCATTATAATCGTTTCCCAAGTAAGATTTTGGAATACTTTGATAGTAGCTAGAATCACCAAAAGGAGAGGCTATACCTTCATTAATATAATAGTCTTTAAGATACTTAACTGCTTTTTTTTGCCCTATTGAACCTACGAGTCTTCCTTCTAAGCTATCCGAAGAAAATATATATAAATGTTCTTTTAACTCGCTTGCAGTAATGGTGTTGGTGTAGGTTTTTAGGTTAGTGGGTTGATAGATTTCAATATTGTCCTTTAACGCTTTAATTTTTTCTTTATGGCTTAGTGTGGCACAAGATCCAACAAATACCAACGCTGTGGTGTACAATAAAATTTTCATTTAATAGGAAATTAATAGCTAGGCAAATAAAGTGAAAATATTGCTAATTTTCAATCTCCAAGGACTCTAATTCATCAATTGACTCTTGATCTGATTGTTTTTCTTTTTTAATGGTCTCAATATTATCTTCTTCAATAACATTAGTTTCAAAAACCGAACGATAAATGGAGGTACAAAGCGAAATAATTACAACTAAGAAAATTGCTTTAATTATTTTGATACTCTTGTTACTCTTTTTTGAAATTCTAAAGGCTATAAGCCCAAAAACAAATGCTGCTAATATTGGAATTATTGCAATTGTAAAAAAAGGTAAAATAGTGAGTACTAAACCTAGTACAGCAAAAATCACACTCAAAATTATAAATAACTGTCTCATAACTATTACTATTTTACTATTACTATTTTAAACCTGTTGCACTTTGTATTCTTAATTCACCACTACCAACAGCAATTTTAAATTTGGCATATACCGGAATTTTATTAGCATCGGCTGTTAACCATAAAAGGTTACTATTATTACCTTTTAATATATTATCCGCATTCATTGCAATGGCTAGTTTGTAGCATTCTTTTTTTCCAATTTTGGTGTTAATAGTTTCTTTTCCCAATAGTGTTATTCTAATAACATGCTCTTCATTATCTAATAATACTGGAAATGTATCGCTACTCCCAATAGTAGCCTTTGCGATATCTAAATTACGAATATGGTATAATGTAGTCACTAAATCTAAAGTCTTGTTACCTATATTTAGTGTTTTATTTTCTTCCCAAAATGTACCATCTTTTCTTCTTTTGCGTTTTAGACTTTTTACAGTTTGAGATTTATGGTTATAGGTATACTTCATAAATTTGTAATAATTACCTTCATTAATTTCTCTTTTATACAAATAGGGTTTTAGCGAATTTGGACTTACATAACTTTCGTATAAATCGTTAATCTTAAAAAAATTATCCCATTTAGTAAATGTTTTGGCTTTACACTTAAGTCTTAGTAATGTGTTTTTTGAAGTTTTCACGGCACTAGTTTCCATGGTAACTTGAGCCAAATCCGTTAAAAGGCCAGACATGTTATATGAAGCAGTAAACGTTAGTTTTTCACCTGTTGCAATAGCGTTATTCTGACCTAGGATTGTAAAAGGACTAAAAAAAATAAGCGTTATAAAAATACGTAACATATAGAATTGGGTTTATAAATTATAACGTAAAATATAGCATATATTATACCGAAAATACAATGCTTTGCAGAAAGATGCTAATAATTTAATAGGTTTAAGTTTTTTGCAACTGATATTTGTCATATTTTTTTTATTACTAGAATGTTACATTTGATAAAGTACTAACATTAACTATATGTCTTTGAAAGCCGTATTATTGCCAACAGATTTCTCTACAAACTCGTTGAATGCGATAGATTATGCAGTTGAATTATTTAAAAATGAACCTTGTGAGTTCTACTTAATTAATATCCAAAAAGCTTCCTCATTTGTATCAGATGATTTAATGACCATGTCTTCTTCGGCTACTATTTATCAAACATTGATTGATGCAGCAAGAAAATCGATTAAGAATATTATCATTAGAATAGAAAAAAAATATGCAAATAATTTGCATCAATTTCATTCTATTGTAGATTATGATAACTTTATTGATGGCATAAATCAATTCTGCGAAGCAAGACATATAGATTTAATTGTAATGGGTACAAAAGGTGCTTCTGGAGCAGAAAAGGTAATCTTTGGAAGTAATACAGTTAGAGTTATGCAACGATGTAACACATCAGTTCTAGCTATTCCTAATGGCTGTATTTTTAAAGGGTTAGAACATATAGCATTTGCTTCAAACTATGCAACTCTATACAATAAGAAAGATCTTAAGCCTTTAGTTGATATACTAGGTTTATACAATTCTAAAATAGATATATTACATCTTACAAGTAAGAACGATTTGTCTCAAGATCAGGAGAATAATAAGACACTTTTAGATGCTTGTTTTAGTAGCGCTGTACATGAATTCATGGATTTATCAAACAAAGATATTTTTAAAACCATTAAAGATTATCTATACTCTAATGAGATAAAAATGTTAGCAATGATGAATAAAAAACATTCATTTTTAGAACGTTTATTTATCAAACATCTTGTTGAAACCTTTGCTTTTAAAATAGATATTCCATTTTTGGTAATGGAAAATACGGCATAAGAACCTTCAATTAATTTTTAATAAACTTTTTTGTGATTATTTTAGTTTCGGTCAATATTTTAATAAAATATTGACCATGTGCCAATTTTGAAATTGGGAAAGAGTAGGAGTTAACTAATCCATTACCTTCAATATCATTATGAGAAATTACTTGCCCTAATTGATTAATTATAGAATACGCTAAAATATGTTCAGTATTTTGTTTTAATTCAATGGTCATGAAAGCGTCTTTAGAAGGATTTGGAAATAATAGTACTGAATTAGATAACTCTACATCTTTAAGACTAGCTGTTTGATCTACTACTAAAAATTGTCCCATCATTCCTTGAAGTGCATCTTCATGTTTTAGCATATGACAATGATACATATAGGGAACAGTGTCATCAAAAAAGTTTGTAAACTTTGTAATGAATCTAGCACTTCCGCCAGCAGGCACTGAAAAGGTATCTTTTCTACCTTGAAGGTAAGCAGGAGGAGGGTTTCCATTTATATCTAAAATATAAAACTGTACATCATGAACATGGAATGGATGGGTTATAGCTGAATTATTTTGAAACGTCCATATTTCAGTATTATTAAAAGGCACGGTTTCGTTTATTACATTCATATCAAAAGTGGCGTTGTTTATAGCAAAATAGCCATTTAGTTGATTTATTCCGCCAATAACAGGGGTAAAAGTAAAGGGCCGAGTTAGATTTGAATTTCCTTCAGGAATTGGAGTGGCAGTAACTAAACTTGCAGGAATTGATGTTACGGGACTAGCTGTTTGAGCAACAACATCCATTTGCAATACATTAAAATCGGTTCCATTCATTGTGTTTGGGTTATAACCATCCAAAATCATTGATGGATTATTTCCAGGATTGGTCGCTCCATAGATACCATTTGAAAATTCAGAAGCATAACTCATTAAATTAATAGTTTGCCCTATTGTTAATCCAGTAAAATCTATCAGGATTTCAGCTCTTGCTCCAGGAGATAACGGTAATCTTGTTAATGCTAGAGGCGCATCTAATAAACCTCCATCTGTTCCAATAAGGTAGAAAGTCATATTTCCAGAAAGTCCAAAATTAAATTTGCGTTGAGACGATCCATTTAAAATCCTTAATCGTACTACTTGTGCCGGAACATCCAGTTGGGCATCTATAGTGGCATTAACCATTAGCACATCATCGTCATTTACATTGCTTAAAATTTGAAAACTACTGTTAAATGATTTTGTTTGTACCGCTAATGGAATATCATCCACACCATAAGTTCTTGGTAGATTTAGGGCAGCCTCTTCGGCATCTCTTACAATAATGAATCCTGAGATACCTTTACTAACATGTTCATCCGTACGAAGGTGAAGATGTGGATGATACCAATAAGTACCAGCTTTATCCATAACCGTAAATTGTGGATTCCAAGTTTGTCCTATTCCTATTATTGTATGAGGTCCTCCATCGTTTGATGGTGCAATATGCATACCATGCCAATGTATTGTTGTTTCTTGACCTAAATTATTGGTAACATTAATATTAATATTATTGCCTTGGTTCATGATTAGTGTTGGTCCTAGTACAGGACCATTAACTCCCATAGTTGTTGTGTTTTGTCCTGGAAAAAATTGAAACGTACCATTTTGTAGGTTTAAATTTATGTTTGTTGTTTCAATGGTACCCGGAATTATTATAGGATTTTGAGCCAATGCACTAAATGAAATTAGTATTAAAAGAGGCAACGAGAATAAAGATTTCATAGGCAAAAAAAGGTTAAAATAATAAAAGACCAAATAATCTTATATTGCTAATATATAAGAAAACCCCAAACTATAAAAAATAATTTAGATTAAATGTAAAGTTTTGATGTTAATATGTATTTACTGAGAGTGAGTAGCGGATAAACAATTACTCCATACTTAAATATTTAGTTTATTAAAATTCAAATTGTATTATATTTAAGAGATAAAATAAATATTAAAGTCTTTATGTTTTCAATTTCAATTATATGTTTCCTCACTTATTGTATACTTAAATCAAAAAAACATTTCTTAAACGTAACGAATTAGCAATAACAGATACTGAACTAAAACTCATTGCAGCTGCAGCAATCATTGGTGATAATAAAATTCCAAACACAGGAAATAAAACACCTGCAGCAATAGGAACTCCCAATATATTATAAATAAATGCAAAGAATAAGTTTTGTTTAATATTTTTCATGACTGCTTTCCCCAAATTTATGGATTTCACAATGCCCAATAAATCTCCTTTAACCAAGGTTACCTCACTACTTTCTATGGCGACATCTGTTCCTGTTCCCATTGCAATACCAATGTTAGATTGCGCTAGAGCAGGTGCATCATTAATACCGTCGCCAGCCATAGCAACTATTTTTCCATCAGCTTGCAGTTTTTTAATCACGTTGAGTTTATCTTTTGGTAAACATTCTGCTTGAAAGCTAGATAGATGTAATTCATCGGCAACACTTTTTGCTGTTCTTTTATTGTCGCCAGTAAGCATGATTACTTCAACACCTTCTTTTTGTAGTTTACTTATGGCTTCTTTACTTGTTTTTTTGATAGCATCAGTAATGGTAACATATCCCATTACATTTTCATCAATTGATATATATGAAACAGTCTTACCTAGATTTTGCTCTTCAGCAACTTTATTGTGTATTTCGGTTGAGATGTTTGACTTCACCTCTTCCATTAATTTTTTATTCCCTAAAGCAACCCGTTTTCCTGTAACGGTTCCAATTACACCTTTTCCTGAAACTGCATTAAAATCGTCAACTTTTGTTATGTCAATACCTTTTTCTTTTCCGAATTTAACAATGGCTTCTGCAAGTGGATGCTCACTATATTGATTTAAAGATGCAATACTTTCTAATAAGCTAGCATCAAATTCGCCAGAAGCATTCACCACTTTTTCAACCGATGGTTTTCCTTCAGTAATTGTTCCAGTTTTATCAGTAATTAAAACGTTTACTTTGTTTAAATTCTCTAAAGCTTCAGCATTTTTAATCAACACGCCTTTTTGCGCACCTTTACCAACACCAACCATTACAGACATTGGTGTAGCCAAACCTAATGCACATGGACACGCAATAATAAGTACAGCGATAGCATTTACAAAGGCGTAAACCATAGCTGGTTCAGGACCAAAATAACGCCAAATAACAAAGGTAATTACCGCGGCAAAAATGACAATGGGCACAAAATATTTTGAAATTTTGTCTGCTAACTTTTGAATTGGTGCTCTAGAACGACTCGCATTATTTACCATTTGAATAATTTGTGAAAGCAAAGTTTCAGAACCTACTTTTTCGGCAGACATTACAAAAGATTTTGTTCCGTTAATAGTACCAGAACTTACATTATCTCCAACAGTTTTATCGACAGGAATGGGTTCACCTGTAATCATACTTTCATCTACATTGCTATGTCCTTCGGTAATGTTGCCATCAACAGGAATTTTATCACCTGGTTTTACACGCAATAAATCTCCTTCTTTAATATCGTGGATAGAAATAACTTTATCACCTTCAGGAGTAACTAATGTTGCTTCTGTTGGTGCAAGTTTTAACAATTCTTTTATTGCACCACTGGTTTGACTATGAGCTCGTGCTTCTAATAATTGTCCTAATAATACTAAAGTTAAAATTACCGTTGTAGCTTCAAAATATACGAATACGGTTCCTGCTTCTGTTTTAAATTGATCTGGAAAGACATCAGGAAAAAACATAGCAACTAAACTAAATAACCAAGCGACTCCAGTACCAATTCCTATTAAAGTGAACATGTTTAGATTCATGGTTTTTATAGAAGTCCAAGCACGTTCAAAAAACATCCAACAGGCATAAAATACTACTGGTAGCGATAATATTAATTGTACCCAATTCCAATTTTGTTGTGACAGGATATCTAACAAAAAATTGTTTGGAAGTAAATCTGCCATCGCGATAAACAGTATTGGTACAGAAAATAGAATTGAAATTTTCATTTTTTTGAGAAGACTTCTATAAGTTTTATCTTCTTCGCTTTCAGATGGTTCCATAGGTATTAAATCCATGCCACAAATAGGACAAGATCCTGGTCCATCCTTTATAATTTCAGGATGCATCGGACAAGTATATTGTGTGGATTGCTCTGATTTTGGTTGTTCAATTAAATCCATACCACATTTAGGACAACTACCTGCTTGGTTATAGGTTTTTTCATCTTCGCAATGCATTGGACAATAAAACACTCCATTTCCATCAACTGGTTTTTTTACTTCGGCATGTTTTTCGTGTTCAGGCATTTCTATTGTATAATGCAAGCCAGCTTTTAATAAAGTTTCCTGTAGTTTTTCTAAAGAAACATGTGATGTCATTTCAATAACAACTTCTTCTTTTTTCAAATCAGCTGTAACTTTTGTAATCTCTTTTAAATTATTTAAAGCACTTTCTACATTGGTTTTACAACCAGTACAAGTCATTCCTGTAATTTTATAAATATGTTTCATATGTTTATATTTATTGATTTTTAATGGTCACATGTAGTTCGCTATTAATCATTCTCTTGAGTAATAAAGCTTTTAACATGCTCGGTTCATAATTATATTTTGTTAAAGTTTAAGCAAATGTCTTTCTATTTAACTAAGACATTGTGCATAATTTTGGTTAGATTGTATCTAATTTTTTATATACTCTGACTTTTACACAATTGATGAGCATCTGCTAATATGTTTTTTATTCTGTTTTGCGAAATACCTATTTCATATAAAACGGTTGAATTTTCACATAAATGTTTACATAATACAATACCCTTATCAAGTAACATTTGTTTTTCAGGTTTTTTAAGGGTATTTAAACAGGTAATTGGGTATAATCCTGAAAGGCTTATCATCTCTTTTAAGTTTCCGTTTTTTGGATAATCCCAACTTAATAGTTTTAATCCAGCACAATTACCATATTGTACTGCATCTTTGGTAAAGCGTGTATTGGTAACTACCCAACCTTGGTGAAATTTATGCTGATGCTCTTCTTGTCTTAGCCATTTTTTCTGAACATCTAAAAAACGGGATTGGATGTATAGCGGAACTTTTACATTACACTTAATATTAAATGAATTATGGAACTTACATTCAATCATAAAGTGTTTGTTTTCTTTTTCTGCAACTACATCTACTTCATGTTGTACACAATGGCCTTGTACAATTACACCAACTTTAACACTATAACCTTGATGCCGTAATAATTCACCAATAAATTTTTCGAAAGGGAATCCAGTAGGTCCTAACTCCATGATTGCCCTTTTTAATTTATATTTTGATGCAATAATTCTTGAGTGCTTCTTTAGTTTTTTAAAAGCTTCTTTATATATTTCTTTAGTTGTAATGCCATTGTAAAGAGACGCTTCTATTTCATTTCTAAGTTTTTGAATTAGTGCTTCTGAAGCACCAACTTTTTCAAGAGATTCAATAAGCTTTTCTTTTTGAAAAAGTGATTTTTCACCAGTAGCTTTTATAATTGTAATGTTATTCATCGTTAGCAGTTTCTTTATTTCCACGGTTCTTATAATTTCTTATAATTAACCGATTACTTTTTTCATAGCTGAAATAACTTATAGTCCAATTAATACCGACTAATAATTTATTTCTAAAACCACTAATGGACATTAAATGCACAAAGGACCATAGTAACCAAGCAGTATATCCTGTAAACTTTAGTTTACCCAAATCGGCCACAGCTCTTCGTTTTCCAACAGTAGCAAGAGAGCCTTTATCTTTGTATTTAAAAGACTTTAAAGGTTTATTATTAATAATATTAATTAAAGCTTTTGAAAGAAATTTTCCTTGTTGTATAGCAGGTTGTGCTACTTGCGGATGACCTTTTGGTGTTTCTTGAGTAATTACAGCGGCAATGTCTCCCATAGCAAAAACATCTTTATAGCCTTGTACTTGTAAGTGCTTATTTGTTTTTAAGCGGTTTCCATTTACTATATGCTCTTTGTCAATACCTCTAGGTAATTGTCCCTTAACACCTGCTGTCCAAATTAAATTCTTAGCACGGATTTTCTTTTCACTTTTTGTAGTCACTATTTCACCATCATAATCGGTGACTATTTCGTTAAGTAGAACTTCAACATTAAGTTCTTTTAGATATTTCAAAGTTTTTGTTGATGCTTTATTTGACATCACTGATATTAGCTTGCCAGATCCTTCTACCAAATAAATTTTCATAATAGATGAAGGGTATTCCGGATAGTCTTTAGGGAGAATATATTTTTGGAATTCGGCTAAAGCACCGGCCATTTCAACACCTGCAGGACCACCACCAACGATTACAAAATTTGTTAGTGCTTCTTGCTCTTTGGTATTACAGGTTATAGCAGCTTGCTCTAAATTTTGAATCATTTTATGACGAATATTTAATGAATCTCTAATATCTTTCATTCCTAAACTGTTTTCTTCTACGTTTTTCATTCCGAAGAAATTAGTTTTTGTTCCAGTAGCCAATACCAAGAAATCGTATGTTAATGCCCCTTTGTTGGTATATATTGTTTTGCTCTCTGTTTTAATTTCTTCAACTTCAGCCAATCTGAAGATTATATTTTTATAACCAGAAATTTGTTTTCTAAAAGGGAAGGCAATACTATCTGGCTCTAATCCACTTGTGGCAACCTGATAGAGAAGAGGTTGAAACTGATGAAAATTATTTCGATCTATTAATACCACTTGTACATCTTTTCTTTTTAGACCTTCAACTAAAGCTAACCCGGCAAAACCACCACCTATAATTACAATGCGCGGAAATTTAGACTTGGGTAAGCATATTATTTCAGCTTCTTTGCAAGTTGTTTCAGTGCATTTGTTTTGGGATGTTTTACTATTTTCCATTTTTAAAGGTTTTGCTTATCAAATGTACTATCGTTTTGCAATAGTTTTGTGCATGATTTTGGTTATACGTTATCTAATTTTTTTCGTCTCCCAATTTTTTTAAATTCTGTGGGTGTTAATCCTGTTACTTGTTTAAATTGTCGTGATAAATGTTGTGGACAGCTGTAATTAAGTTCGTTAGAAATTTGACTTAATGTTAATTCATTATAGATAATAAATTCTTTGGCGCGTTCTATGCGTTGTTGTATAATGTATTGTACTATTGTATTTCCCTCTATTTCTGAAAACAGTTTACTCATATGAGAATAATCTATTCCTATTTGTGAAGTAAGATAATCTGAAAAGTTTTGGTGTAGAGGTTTTTCTCTTCCCTGATGGATAATTTTTATTACTAATGCTTTTATTTTACTAACAATTATTGCTTCTTTATCTTCAACCAGTTCAAATCCTTCTTTATTAAGAATTTGTTTTAAAAGTTCATTTTCTTGAATTGAAAGTAGCTTGTCGATAAATATTTTGCCTAAATCTACATGTGTAAAACTAATATTGTTTTTAGTCAGTTCTTCTTTAACCACTTTTATACAGCGGTTGCAAACCATATTTTTAACTGTTATTTCAATACTGTTTTGCATTGTTTTATTTAAGGTTATCTCTAATATTATTTAGCCATTTAGTTATCATTGTTTTATCTTCTTCAGAAAGTTTAACATCTCTATGTACCAGAGTATAAGAGGCAATTGGCATTTCATCATCTCTTATTGACTAATTAGAGACTTTAGTTTGCTTTTTTTTCTTCGTCCTGAATAGTCTCCAAAAGTGCTGAAAATTAATTCTTCTTTGCCTTCATTAATATGCTTTTCCATAAACCAATCACCTGATTGAATTTTGCTATACCAAGAATAATTTGTATAGTTACTATGGCAATCGTAGCACGATGTTTTTAACAAGGTTTTAATATTTTGTGGTGCATTGTAAATTATTGTAAAATCTGTTTCTAAAACTTCATTACTTATATTGTATGTTGTTGGAACAAATTGAATGCCTATTAAAACAATAAAAAGTACTATTGCTATTTTTTTAAAATCTTCATATTAACTTTATTATTAGACCTACAAGATTATTTTAAACCTTGTAGGTCTTAATAAGCTATTAATTAATTGATTTGTTTTTTTACGTTCCCACAAGTCATCATTTTACTTCCATAAAACGGATTTTTGATGTCTTTAGTTTCGCTTAACCAGCTCACTTTTTTCATTGGACAATAATCTACATATAAAGTTTTATCTGTACCTAATAATGTAATTAAGTCATTAACATCTGTACTCATAGTTTCAAAATGTTCTCTTTGATGATCTATTGGGCTTTTTACAATATGTTCTGCTTGTTCTTTAGCACTTTCGTATATTTCCATATATTCCTTGTGTTGTGCTTCACCTAATTGTGTCATATCAAAGTTTGAAAAAGCCATAAGCATCATAGATGCACCTTTAGCAGCATCATCTTTACTGTCAGAAACTAATGCATTTTTAATTTGTAAATAGCTATCAACGATTTCTGAAGTAGCACTATTTTTTTGAGTGGATGCGGTTATATCTCTTGATTCAGTTGTAGTTTCTTGTTCATGCTCATCAAAATGTTCCTTTTTATTGTTTTTACATGATGATATTGTTAAAGCTATAAAAGCCATTACTAAAATTCCTGTTGTTACTTTTAATTTTCTCATTTTAATTGTTTTAATTTTATTGTTATACTTAATTTATTGAATCTTTAATCTTCTTATTTTTATCCATATCCATATCCATATCCATATCCATGCCTGCCATACCTCCAGTTGCTCCTTTTGCTCCTGTTGGATTCATCATACTTTTTTGTCCCAATAATTGCGCAGAAGCATCAATTCTAAAGACACCATTTGTTGCTACTGTTTCACCAGCATCCAAGCCGCTTGATACGATATAGAAATCACCCATATCTTGGCCTAAAATAATTTCTCTATAAACAAAAGAAATGGTTTTCTCATGCGGTACTTTTACATAAACTACAGCACGTTTTCCGGTCCATAATACTGCTGATTTAGGAATAATTATAGCGTCATTTACGTTTTTAAGTTTTGCTTTAATAATGCCAGTCGCATACATTTCTGGTAATAATTTTTGAGCTGCATTAGTCACCTCAACTCTCACTTTAGCAACTCGTGTACTTGAAGATACAAAAGGATCTACGTAAGTTATTTTCCCATTAAATGCTTTATCTGGAATGGCTTGTATGGTAAAGTCGACTTTATCTCCAATATGAATCCAAGGAATATCAGATTCGTAGGCCTCAAACATCACCCAAACCGAACTTAAATTTGCAATATCAAATAAATTACTCCCTTCCATGATATGGTCACCCAACTCAACATTACGTTTCATTACATACCCTGAATAATCGGAATAGATATCTACTTGCTCATTGACTTTTCCGGATTTCTCGATAGCATCTATTTGCTTTTCTGAAAGTTTCCATAACTTTAATTTATTACGAGATGCCCTGTATAATTGTGGATAAACATCTCTAGATCGTATGGCTTCAAACAATTCTTTTTGTGCAGTAATTAATTCTGGAGAGTACAGGCGTACTATTCGTTGTCTTTTTGATACTTTTTCTCCTGTAAAATTGACATACAAGCGCTCGATTCGTCCAGGAATGTGTGAAACCTGGGAATATAATCGTCTTTCATCAGGCTTGACTCTTCCAAGTAGGCGAATTTCTTTATTTACTTTAGAACGTTCCACAATGGTGGTTTGAATGTTCGCTAATTGAATTGCTTCAGGCGTCATTACAATTTCATTGTCTGCTATATTTTCTGAATTGTCACTGGACGTTTCTAATGGAATTAAAGTCATGCCACAAATAGGGCATTTTCCTGGTTTTTCCATTCTAATTTGTGGATGCATTGAGCATGTCCATAATCCAGTTTCCTTATCTTGAACATATTCATGTTCGCCATCTTTAATTATTACTTCTGAGCTTCCGCCAGAAAATACGTTGCCTAAAATAATTCCGAGAATTAAAATTCCGGCTCCTATAATATAATTTCTATATTTTTTCATTTTATATTTTTTAATTTCCTATTAAATATTCAACAAACGCTGTTGCTGCATTTTTATCAGTTAATGCTTTTTGATAAGCTAATTCGTATTTTAGTAATTGTCGTTCTATACGTAACACTTCTTCAAAATCTTTAGAATCTGTAGAGTAGGAGGTGATTAGAACATCTAATACTTTTTTAGCAATTTCTGATTGTGTTTGATTTAGCAAAATACGTCTGTCACTATCACTAAAATTTTTAAAGGTATTTTCATATACCGTTGTTAAGGTGTTTTGTTTATCTTCTTTTTTAGATAATTCGGCTTCTTGTAAATATTTAGCTTCCTTTATAAGCGCTTTATATTTATTTCGGTACAATGGAATTTTAATTCCTATGGAAGGAAATAAAAAGGCATCTTTACCATTATCTGAAAATGAAGATCCTGAATTTTTGCTAACAATAGTGTAGCCAAGACCAATATTAAATTTTGGTAACCCTTGTTTTTTTGCTACGACCTCTTGATTAACAAAGGCATTTAATTTATGCTCAATACTTTTTAATTCATGGTTTGAACTATAAATTTCTTCTAAAACTGCTTGTTTGTTAATTGACAGTTCATCTTGCCATAAGGTTTCAGGTACTTCAATAATAGCTGAAGTATCCGTATTTAATAAGTTGTTAAACTTTATTTGTAATACCTTTTTTGTATCAGAGAGTAATGCTAATTGATTGCGTAAATCGTTTAACTCTAACTCTACACGAAGCTCATCAACTATTGATGCTTTACCAGCTTCAATTTTAACTAAAGATAAGCGTTTAAAAACCTCAAGTATTTGAATATTTTCTTGGGTTATTTCTATTGCTTTTTCAATAAAGTAATAGTTGTAATACGCTGTTTTAACCTCAAAGAAAAGATTAGATTTAGTGTTTTCAAACACCTCGTATTTAGCATTTGCCATTTCTGTGGCAACATCTTCTTTGGCACTTAACAATCCAAACCAAGGGAAGCTTTGAGCAATATTAAATCTCCAATTTTGTGGACCAACTCTGGTTTCTACAGGTTGAATAAAATACCCGAAAGCAAAACTAGGATCTGGTAATGTACCTACTTGAGGTACTTTTTCCATAGCAGCCATGTAATTGCTAAACTTGGCTTTTAAACCAGGATTATTTGTCGCTGCAGTTTCTAAATAATTCTTTAAACTTTCTTGACCAGAGATGTTTGTACTAAACATCAATAATGCACTGAATAAAAGAATTTTATAAATATATTTTTCCATTTTTTTTAATTTATGCATTAGACCTTTTTAGTTTATTAATCAAGTTACGCTCTTTCCACATACAGTATAGCACGGGAACAACAAACATGGTCATTACTTGCAGCAGCATGCCTCCAAATGATGGAATTGCCATTGGGACCATTACATCGGCTCCCTTTCCTGTTGCTGTTAATACAGGTATTAATGCAATAACTGCCACAGCAGCAGTCATCATTGCAGGCCTTACACGTTTTGCTCCAGCATGTAATACAGATGTTTTTATACCTTCGATTGTTGTTGGTTTTTCCTCATCAAAAACTTGTGTTAAATAGGTACCCATAATAACACCATCATCTGTTGCAATACCAAAGAGTGCAATAAAACCTACCCAAACAGCGACACTTAAATTAATAGTGTGTAACTGGAACAAGTCTCGCATATGAACTCCAGCAAAACTGAAATTTAAGAACCAATCTTGACCATACAACCATATCATAATAAAACCACCAGAAAAAGCTACAAAAATTCCTGTAAATACCATGAGTGATGGTAAAATCGATTTGAATTGAAAATATAATATTAACAAGATTAGAATTAACGAAATTGGCACAACAATTAGTAAACGTTTTGATGCTCTAATTTGATTTTCATAGTTACCAGTAAAACGATAGGTAACTCCATCGGGTAATTGGAATTCGCCCGAATCTATTTTAGACTTAATAAGAGCTTGAGCATCTTCAACAACATTAGTTTCTGCATTTCCATCTTTCATATCAAAGATGACATATCCTGTTAAAAAAGTGTCTTCTGCTTTAATAACTTGAGGTCCTCTTACATATTCTATAGATGCTAATTCACCTAACTCAACCTGAACTCCAGCTGGAGTTGGAATTAAGATCTTTTTAATGTCTTCAGGATTATCTCTAAATTCTCTGGCATAACGTACACGTACAGGAAAACGTTCCCTACCTTCAACAGTTGTTGTTAATTGTTTTCCGCCAACAGCAACCGATAGTTGCATTTGCATATCTTTAATGGTTAAACCATAGCGAGACATTGCCTGTCTGTTTAGTTTAATTTCTAAATAGGGTTTACCAACAACTCTATCGGCAAATACAGTAGGAGGGTTTACACTAGGAACTTCTTTTAAAATGCTTTCTAATTCAAACCCAACTTTTTCGATAACTTCTAATGTTGGACCAAATACTTTTATTCCCATTGGAGCTCGCATACCTGTTGCCAACATTATTAAACGAGTTTGAATAGGCTGTAGCTTTGGGGCAGAAGTTAATCCTGGGAATTTAGAATGTTTTACAATTTCTTTCCAAATATCATCAGGTCTTTTAATTTTTTCACGCCATTGTCTAAAGTTTTCACCATCTTCATCAGGTATTAATTCATCTTCGGTTATTTTTCTGAATTCATCTTCACCATATTTATAAGTTGAACCATCTTTTAAAACAAAGGCTTCATCCTCATCTACTTTAAAACGTTCTCTATGTCCATCTTCATCTAATATATATTCTGGAATATAGTTTATAGTATTTTCATACATTGATGTTGGTGCTGGATCTAAAGCTGAATTTACACGTCCCCATTTACCTACAGAAGATGCTATTTCAGGAATAGAATTCATGTGCTTATTAATTGTAGCAATCACTTCCATATTTTCAGTAATCCCTGAATGTGGCATTGTTGTAGGCATTAACAAGAAAGATCCTTCGTCTAAAGCTGGCATAAACTCTTTTCCAATACCTGGAAATGATTTTTCTAAACTAGTCCATGCACTATTATTCTTAACAAAATTTGGCATGAAACTAAAGGTTTTTGCAAAACCTATCCAAATAGTTATTCCAAAGAATACAACAACAATTGGGATGCCTAAAAATTTCCATTTATTATTTAAACACCAAGCTAAAACTGTAGTGTAGTAATGCACAATGGTCATTAATACTCCTAGTACAGAGCCAACTATAATAATTACAAAAATAAAATTGACAAGTGTAGAATTAGAAGCACCTAACGGCATCCATTCAATAGTTAAAAAGTAAATTACAATAAGTATGGTAATAGCAATATTAAAATAGTTTGCTATTTTTTCTGAATATGGAAGTTTAATTTTATTATTTAATAAACTACGTGGAGATACTTTGGTTAATAAATTATTTACACCAAAAGCAATCAACGCAAACGCAATAATACTTCCATAAGCAATTGTAAAAACAATACCAAAGCCAATTAACAGCGCATTGAAAATTCTACTTGTTTTCTTTTTATCAAAACGTATAGAAAAAAGTACTTGCGCTATGGCAGGAATAAACATAATTCCAATAAATAAGGATGATACTAAAGCAAATGTTTTGGTCCATGCTAGTGGCCTGAATAATTTTCCTTCGGAAGCTTGCATTGCAAAAACAGGCAAGAAACTTACAATGGTTGTTGCCAATGCTGTCATAATAGCCGAAGCGACTTCAACAGTTGCAACATAAATTACCTGTACTAATTTTTTCCCTTTAATGCCTTCATTTTCGGGCATTTCTAGATGCCTTATAATATTTTCGGTAAATACAATGCCTACATCAACCATGACTCCAATGGCGATGGCTATACCTGAAAGGGCTACGATGTTTGCATCTACATTAAAATATTTCATTAATATAAAAGTCATCAAAACACCGACTGGAAGTAATGTTGAAATTAATACTGATGCTCTTAAGTTGAGTACTAACACAATAACAACCAAGATACTAATTAGTATTTCGTGAGATAGTGAAGACTCTAGTGTGCCTAAAGTTTCTTGAATTAATCCAGAACGATCATAAAATGGTACTATAGTAATTTTAGAAACTGTTCCATCAGCTAATGTTTTAGAAGGTAAACCCGGAGCGACTTCAGCAATTTTACTTTTAAGATTATGAATTACTTCTTGTGGATTTGCACCATATCTGGCAACCACCACACCTCCAACAGCTTCAACACCACTTTTGTCAAGACCACCTCTTCGTGTGGCTGGACCAAATTGTATTTTAGCAACGTCTTTTAGACGAATAGGAACGTTATCCCTAACGGAAACTACACTTTCTTCTAGATCGCTTAAGTTTTTTATGTAACCTAATCCTCTAACTAGATATTCAACTTTATTAAACTCTAATGTTCGGGCGCCAATATCAAGGTTGCTGTTTTTTACAGCATTCATGATCATCTTAACATCAACATTATTGGCTTTCATTGCGTCAGGATCTATCTCTATTTGATATTCTTTTAAATAGCCACCAATGGAAGCTACTTCTGAAACACCACTTGCAGCCGTTAGATAATATCTTACATAAAAGTCTTGAATGGTTCTTAGTTCTTGTGGATCCCATCCACCTGTAGGTTCGCCAGTTTTAGGGTTTCTTCCTTCTAGAGTATACCAATATACTTGTCCTAGAGCTGTTGCATCAGGACCAAGAGCAGGTTTAACTTCATCAGGAACGGTTCCTGGAGGTAAGGAATTTAACTTTTCTAGTATCCGTGTTCTACTCCAATAAAAATCTACATCATCGTTAAAAATAATATAGATACTGGAAAGCCCAAAAATAGAATTACTTCTAATAGTTTTTACTCCTGGAATTCCAAGTAAAGCAGTAGTTAAAGGATAGGTAATTTGATCTTCTATATCTTGTGGCGATTGTCCCATCCATTCAGTAAAAACGATTTGTTGGTTTTCACCTATATCGGGAATTGCATCAACAGGAACTGGATTTCTTTCCATCCATGAAATGTCCCAGTTAAATGGTGCTGTAACAATACCTCCAATAATAAAAGCAGCTAGTAGCATGAATGTTATTAACTTGTTTTCAAGAAAATAACGAATGGTTTTGTTTAACATTTATAATGATTTATTTGATTTTTATAACTTTTAATTTGTTTTAGAATCTATACAATTGATGTTATAGATACTATTACATTGAAATAGAATTATTAACATATATCTAAACAATGAAAAAATGCACAAAAAGTTAAATCAAATAAGGAAAGTTTGATAAAGTACTTGTATGTCTTTATCAATTAAAGGGGGAGAATAATCTCTAAAAGGAATAGTTTTATTATCTAATCCTTCAAATAAATTTACATAAGAATAAATAAAAGAAGCAACAAACAATTGTTGATCAAACGAAAGTGAATTAGTAGAAATGTTTAATTCATTTTGCCCTTCTTTTACAATATGTTCATCATTACAACACTCTTTTTTTGTAATTAGCTCTTGCGAATTTTTTTCAGAGGAATGCATATCCATTCCACAACTATTAGCGTTCGAATATATTGTAATATCAACTAATACATCACCACAATAATGCTCATTAATGGTTAGTGACATTGTAGAGAATAACACTAGGAATGCTAAAAATAAAGAGGTT
>CAYQME010000004.1:0-26922 GCA_964418645.1 uncultured Flavobacteriaceae bacterium | reverse complement strand
ATTAACCAAAACCAATTTAAAATGAAAAAAAGTGTAATTATTTTTATGATGATGTTTACAGTCATCATGTATTCCCAAAAGAAAAAAAACGGAACTATTTACAATGAGCATCCAGCAATTACTGTTGTTGAAGATATGCTACATGCCTTTTTTGTTGAAAGTGATTCAGCGAAAGTTGCATCGTTGTTAGCCGACGATTTTAAGTCATTTAGTGGCACTAACATAAACCCTAATAACAAAGGTAGAGACAAATCAAATTTCTTACGCGGTGTAAAATGGTTTAAAAATAATGTAGATTATAAAAGTTATGAAAGATCTCCTGGAGCTTATCCTGATGCCTTAGAGTATAAAGGTGATGGTGACGGATTATGGGTGCAGACTTGGGATCAATTTAAAGGTGTTAATAATAAAACTGGTGTAAAATTGGATATGCCAATACACAGGCTATTTGTTATCGATAAAGATAATAAAATCAAACGTATGATTACTTATGATAATAATCGTCCTTGGGCTGAATTCAGTCAAAGTTTTGTTGATAGAAAAAATGGAATCATTTACAACCATCATGAAAATATTAATACTGTAAGAAAAGTAATTAGAGCTTTCGAGCACGGAGATTTTGATAACGCGTATAGTTATTTTGCTGATAATGCTAGATTTAGTAATAGTGAAACTCCTCAAGGTAAAGCTCTTTCCCTTGATGAACAAAAGGAAGAAATTAAAAAAATTAGAGAAGTTTGGGATGTTGTAAGTTTTGATTTAAGTGGTTATCCAGATTATTTAGAATATGAAATAGGTAATAGCAAAGTAGCACAATCCTGGTGGACAATTAGATTAATTAGAAAATCGGATAATAAAAAGTTTGAATTACCTATCTTATATATTCACGATTTTAATGATGATGGAAAAATAACACGCCAGATGGCATATTATAGTTCTAAAGTATTAGAAGACTAAATAAATTTTAAAAATATTTAAGCAAAAAACCCATAACATTGTTATGGGTTTTTACTTTGCGGAGAATGAGGGATTCGAACCCCCGGAGGTGTGACCCTCAACAGTTTTCAAGACTGCCGCATTCGACCACTCTGCCAATTCTCCTTTAGCGGTTGCAAATATAGAATCCTTTTTTAATACAGTCAAAGGTTTTTTAAATTATTTTATAATTAGAACTAAAGCAAAATCAATCATTCACTTCTAAAGAATAATTGTCCTTTTTATTTATACTTTTGTTTTGATAAATTCAAATAATGAATGTCTTTTTAGATTTTGATTATAATGTCCTTTTATTGGTTGCTGCAGGTTTTGTAGCAGGTTTTGTTAACACAATCGCTGGTGGTGGTACTTTATTAACTCTACCAGCTCTAATTTTTATGGGATTACCACCATCAGTTGCCAATGGAACCAATAGAATAGCTATTTTTTTACAAACCTTTACAGGAGCAATAGGGTTTAAATCTAAAGGTGTTTCCACCTTTCCATTTAGCATATATTGTGGTCTGTCTGCATTATTGGGATCATTAATTGGTGCTAAAATAGCTATTGATATTAAAGGAGACACGTTTAATAGAATACTTGCTATTGTTATGATAGTGGTTGTTTTATTGATTGTGTTTAAGCCAAAAATGAACTTTCAACAATTGAAAGAGCGAACAACAGGAAAGTATTTGTGGCTGTCTATTATTGTATTTTTCTTTTTGGGTATTTATGGAGGATTTATTAATGCTGGGATTGGTTTTTTAATGCTCATTTTTCTTCCTTATGTTAATAGAATGACTTTAATTAAGGCCAATGCTACAAAGGTGACCATTGTATGTATTTATACTATTGGTGCTATTGTAATGTTTTATTTAAACAATAAAATTAATTGGAAATATGGGTTAATTTTATCTACAGGGAATATTGCTGGTGCATGGATATCAAGTAGATGGTCTGTAAGAAAAGGAGATAAAGTAGTTCGAATATTTTTAATCGTTATGGTTACTCTTATGGCCGTAAAATTGTGGTTTTTCTAATAGTCTATTCTTTATATTCGAATTGTATTTATTTATGATTATATAAGAGATAACAAATTTGCACCCGTATATTTGTGAAGTATTTAAATTTTGAAGATGAACATAATTAGTAAATTAAAATGGCGTTATGCTGCTAAAAAATTTGATGAATCAGTTAGTGTCACACCAGAAAAATTAGAGGTATTAAAAGAAGCTTTTAATTTAACAGCTACGTCGTATGGATTGCAGCCAGTAAAGCTTTTAATTTTAAAAAATAAAAATTTACAAGCAAATTTAGTTAAACATTCAATGAACCAAGAACAAGTTGCTCAAGCATCACATGTATTGGTGTTTTGTGTAGAAACAAAAATTGATTCAAAATATATTGAATCTTATTTTCATAGAGTGAAAAAAGCACGAAATACTCCAGACGAAATTCTAAACCCTTTTAAAGAATTTCTAATTGAAGATTTTAAAGATAAACCCAAAGCAAGTATTAAAAATTGGGCAGTTAAGCAGGCATATTTAGCTATGGGGAATTTGCTTACGGTTTGCGCTGTTGAAGATATTGACGCATGTCCAATGGAAGGATTTTCACCAGAGGCATATGATAAACTGTTAGGCCTAGATAAGAAAGGATTACAATCGGTTTTGGTAATGCCAATTGGTTATCGGGCAAAGGATGATATTTTTGCAGATCTTAAAAAAGTTAGAAAAGAAGTCAGTGAAAGTGTTTTTGAACTCTAGCCAATAAACTGTTAAGGTTCTTGCTAACATTATTGATAATTACAATATTTGCCGCATACTTATTAAATATACCATGAAGAGAATAGTTACTATAGTTTTATTTATTTGTGTTGGAAGTACATATGCACAAGAGCATAAACTAAATTGGTTGACTGATTTTGAAGAAGCAAAGCAAGCTTCAGAAAAATACGATAAACCAATCCTAATGTATTTTACAGGAAGTGATTGGTGTGCGCCTTGTAAAAAATTGAAAGCTGATTTTTTTGATTCCGAAAAGTTCATCAAAAAATCAGAAAGTTTTGTCTTGCTAAAAGTAGATTTGCCACGACGAAGTGGCATTATTTCACAAGACCAGAAGCGGAAGAATATGCTGTTAATGCAGAAATATAATAGGAGGGGAAGTTTCCCAACATTGGTCGGAATGAATAGTGAAGGCAAAGTTTTAGGGGATATGAATGGCTATAATAGCTTACAAAAAACGGATAAACATTTTACTTTTTTAGATGAGATAATTGAAAAATACTAATCTAAATTAAATTCTAAAAAGAGTGTCAACTAATAATGTTGACACTTTTTTTTTGAACATTATAATTGTAGATTTGAATTAATATAAACCTAAAATTATATGCCTGGATTTGAATTGTTTGGAGATGCCGAACGTAAGGAAGTTAATGATGTTCTAGAAAGTGGTGTACTAATGCGTTATGGATTTGATGGTATGCGTAATGGACATTGGAAAGCTAAAGAACTTGAGCAAGAATTAGAGAACCAACTTCAAGTAAAACATGCTCAACTGGTATCTAGTGGAACAGCAGCAGTTACTATAGCATTAGTATCAGCTGGAATTGGCGCTGGTGATGAGGTTATTATGCCAACGTTTACATTTGTAGCCAGTTTTGAAGCTATAATGATGCTTGGTGCTATTCCAATTTTGGTTGATATTGATGATACATTAACTTTAGATCCCGAAGCAGTAAAAAAAGCCATCACTTCTAAAACTAAAGCTATAATGCCAGTACATATGTGTGGTAGTATGGCAAATTTAGATGTCCTGAAAGATATTTGTAATACAAACAATTTAGTTTTAATTGAAGATTCGTCGCAAGCAACTGGAGCTACATATAAAGGAAAACCATTGGGAAGCATTGGCGATTTAGGTTGTTTGTCTTTAGACTATGTAAAAATTATTACCTGTGGCGAAGGTGGAGCAGTGTTAACCAATAACGAAAAATTTTATCGCAATGCAGAACATTTTTCTGATCATGGACATGACCACGTAGGAAATGACAGAGGTGCAGAAACCCATCCTTTTTTAGGATATAACTTTAGAATATCCGAACTGCATGCAGCTGTTGGATTAGCTCAGTTAAGACGTTTGGATGAATTTGTAACTATTCAGAAGAAAAACTACACAATAATTCATGAAGCATTGTCTGTAATCCCAGAAGTTACTTTTAGAACCGTTCCAGAAGGAGGAGTGGAGAGCTACTCGTTTTTAAGCTTCTTTTTACCAAATTTAGAAACCGCTAAAAAAGTTTCTGAAGCCTTTAAAGAAAATGGTATAGATGCCTGTTTTCATTATTATAATAATAGTTGGCATTATATTCGTAAGTGGCAACATCTTACAGATTTAAAAACCTTGCAACCACTTTCTGCTGAAGTTAAAAATGGGTTATCATATTTAAAAAAACAGACATTTCCACAGTCCGACCATTATATTGGTCGAAATATCTCATGTTTAATTAAACTATCTTGGACAGACGAAGAGGTTAAGATCAGAGCCTCAAAGATGGTAAATTGTATTAAAAAAGTACTGATTTAGTACTTTATATACTCCATAATTTCAAGACCATAACCAATCATACCTACACGTTTGGTTTGTTCGCTATTGGATATTAATCGAAGTTTATGAATGTTTAAATCGTGAAGAATTTGTGCTCCAATACCAAAATCTTTCGTATCCATTTCAATTCTAGGTGCTTTAACGATTTTGTTTTTTATTTGAGTACCTTTTAAAACGGCTAATCGATTTAAAATATTTGTGGATTCTACTTTTTGGTTAATAAAAAGTACGGCGCCTTTTCCTGAATCGTTAATAACCTTAAACATTTCATCTAACTTTTTGTCGGCATTATTTGTTAAAGTGCCCAAAATATCATTATTAACTAGTTTAGAATTAATTCGTGTTAATACTGATTCTTCAGGGCTCCAAACACCTTTAGTTAAGGCGATATGGATTTGATCGTTTGTGGTTTGCTGGTAGGCTCTTAACCTAAAACTACCAAAGCGAGTTTCTATATTGAAGTCTTCTTTTTTCTCAATTAAAGAATCGTGCTCCATACGATAAGCAACCAGATCTTCAATGGATACAATTTTTAAATCAAACTTTTTTGCAACTTCTAATAGCTGAGGTAAACGTGCCATAGAACCATCTTCATTCATTATTTCAACAATAACACCTGAGGGTTTTAAACCTGCTAGTCTTGCAAAATCAATTGCAGCTTCTGTATGACCTGTTCTTCGTAGTACACCACCTTGTTTTGCTACTAAAGGAAAAATATGACCTGGACGTGCCAACTCAAAAGGTTTAGTTTCAGAATTAATAAGGGCATGAATAGTTTTTGCTCTATCGCTTGCGGAAATGCCTGTTGTAACACCACCACCTCTTAGGTCTACGGAGACCGTAAAAGCAGTTTCCATAGGGTCAGTATTGTTACTTACCATCATATGTAAATCTAAATCTTTACATCTGTTTTCGGTTAGGGGTACACAAATTAAACCACGTCCTTGAGCTGCCATGAAATTAATCATCTCAGGCGTTGCTTTTTCAGCAGCAGCTATAAAATCGCCTTCATTTTCACGATTTTCATCATCTACAACAATAATCACCTTACCTTGGCGAATATCGTTTATAGCATCTTCAATAGTATTTAATTGTATTTGCATTTTGCTAGCTACAGTATTTATACTTGTCATACATTATCAATTAGGTTGCAAAGATATTGTATATTTTAAGACCTATCTAATTTGTTTTAAATCTTCTTTAAGTTTAGTATTAAAATAAGCATGATAAATAAAGTATAAAGGAATACCAATAATAATAAATGCAGTAGGATTATATGCTGTGTTTTTTCCAATAACTTTATAGAAGTTTGATTGATTGATAAATGTTTTGCCAAAATAAATAAGGTATAAAATAGTAACAAAAACACCTAATACAATTAGTGTTTTGCCAATCACTGGAAAACCATTGTTGTTTAAAACTGCGCCTGATATATCAGTAATAAGGGATATTAAATATAGCTTATATGTAATTGCGCAGTTACTTTCGAAATTGATTTTGTAACGTAAAGCATTCTCATAATTTTCATTTAGCAAGTTCCCACCAAAACGTAATTCTTCTTCAGTAATCCCTCTATCATTTAGAAGTTGTAACGCTGAATTTCTATAGCTTTCGTCAATATCGTATTGTCTATAATTTTTAACAATATCAATAAGTTTGTCGTTAGAATATCCTTGAATAGTATGATACGCTTTTGAATTTTCATCTATAAATACGTCTTTATTTAAAGAAGTAGTAATTGTCTTTTTAGATAAGATATTTTTAAACGGTAAAAGAACACTATCCAAATCAACTAGACTTCTATCTTTGGTTGCTCTATTTGTTAAATAGATACTTAGCGGAAGCATGATAATTGTTGACAACCATGTAGCTAAAATGGGGTTAATACTGCTGTCTTCAGCACTATTCTTTGCGAAAATACCAATAAAGTGATAGGTCAAAAATAAGACAATGGCAATAACTATTGGCAAACCAATACCTCCTTTTTTAATTAATGCACCTAACGGAGCACCTATAAAAAATAGGATAATACAAGCAAACCCTAATGCGAATTTTTCATAATATGAAATAATATGCTTGTTTAAATTTTTTCCGTGTATGGCAAGCATTTTTTTCTTAGTACTAATTATTTGATTGGTGCTATTTACTGAGTTTATAGCTAACTCAACTATTTGGTCTTTTTTCTTGACTGTAAATAAATCAATAAAATTTTCGCCTGCATATACCGAATCTATTTCTTTAGGGGTAATGTTTATATTTAAAGTTGGAGCTGCTGTACGATTGTACATTGCAAATGCTAAATCATCATAATCCTTTTTTTTGTCTACCTTTAAAGTATCAATAGTATAGTTTAGTTCTTTAATATTTAACATGGAATACTTATTAGATATATCTTTCTTGTCTAAATCTACATTGTTAATTTTTGAAAGGTCAATGTTTAAGGTGTATTTTTCAAAAGTACTTTTTATTTGAGGCTTGTTTTTTGTTCTTTGGTTATAATCCTTCGGTTGCAAATCATCATAGAAATTCCCATCAAATAACACTAATTCTAAGATGTCGGAATCTTCACTACTTATAAGCTCACCAGTTTTTGATACTATGACCGTAAAATTGCCATCAGTTTTTTTACTTTTTTTATGAATGATAACGTCTTCTAAATACTGCCCACGATCGCCACTTTTGTCTCTTACCTTAATATTTATTAAATCTCCAATTTGGTTAAATTGCCCTTTGGCAATTGCCATTGCAGGTTTTTTCTTGGCAATATTTTTTCTGAGATTATAAAAACTGAATTCTGCTGTTGGAATGACATTGTTTGCAAAGAAAAAGGTAGTTATTGCTAATCCAACAATAAAGAAACTTAATCCCCTCATAGCACGTTGTAGTGAGATTCCTGTAGATTTCATGGCGGCAAATTCATAGTTTTCGGCAAATTTGCCAAATACCATAATAGATGCCAATAAAATTGTTAGAGGTAGTACTAGCACTATAATTCTGGGAGAGACATATAATAAAAACTTGGCAATAATATCAATCTCTAAGTCCTTACCAGCTAGTTCAGTAATATATAACCAAACGGATTGCAAAATAAAAATCAACAAGAGAATGATAAATACGCTAAAGAATGTTTTTAAATACGTAACAAGTATATATCTATCTAATATTTTCACAGAGAAAAATCTAGTCTAATTTATTGATAAAATAATCTTTGTATTTCTTTGCGTCAAAAGTAAACAAGGTTTTTGATAGAGGCTCGTTTGTTTTAAAAGAATTAACAGTAAGCGTAGTTTTAGTATTATTAGCACCAATTTCAATAAGGTTATAAATGTGCTTTGTTTTAGTGTCTATACCTAGAAGTACATGTTTGATTTCTGATTTAGAATCGATAGGGATTAACTTTACATACTGTATTTTTCTACCATTAACATTTTGAACAATATCCATAGTGTAATTATAACCTTCTTCATAAAATGATAACATTTTGCTAGGTGTGATGGTATTTTCGTCTTCTGTATTCTCGCTAGAAATAGTTACTTCTTCATCTTCAGGACTAATACTGTACAATGTTTTTCCGTCATATATTCGTGTAATTCCCATTATGTTTAGAACATATTTTTCACCTTGCATAATAACATCTCCTTGGGTTTCTTGTTTAATATTTTCTTCAGTATTAATTAGTACATACTTAAAAGCTATAGAAATATTATCATAGCCTTTAACCTTGATATTAACTTCGTCTAATAATTTTTTTGCTTTAGTTTTGTTTTGAGCAAATGTAACTGTGCTACACACAATGAGAAATGCTATTAATATATTTTTCATTTTAATCTGTGTTATTATTTTCATTTGCTAAAAGTTGGTCTAAAGCTACCAAATCTGGCACTAACACTTGTCTAGCCTTACTACCTTCAAAATGTCCGACTATACCTGCAGCCTCTAATTGGTCTATTAACCGACCTGCTCTGTTGTAACCAAGTTTTAATTTGCGTTGTAATAATGATGCGGAACCTTGTTGTGCTGTAACAATTATCTCTGCAGCATCTCTAAATAATTTATCTCGATCTGAAATATTTATATCAATACTTGTGCCACTTTCTTCACCAAAATACTCAGGAAGCATATGTGCTTCTGGATATGCTTTTTGAGAGCCAATAAACTCTGTCACACGGTCAATTTCTGGTGTATCTACAAATGCACATTGCAAACGAATAAGGTCGTTTCCTTGTGTAAAAAGCATATCACCTCGTCCAATAAGTTGGTCGGCTCCTGAGCCATCTAAAATTGTTCTGGAATCTATTTTACTAGTTACTCTAAATGCTACTCGTGCAGGGAAATTTGCCTTAATAACACCTGTTATTACGTTTACTGATGGCCTTTGGGTGGCAATTATTAAATGAATACCTATAGCTCTGGCTAATTGGGCAAGGCGTGCAATAGGTGTTTCTACTTCTTTTCCTGTGGTCATTATTAAATCGGCAAATTCATCAACAACTAACACTATATAAGGCAAAAACTGATGACCATCATTAGGATTTAATTTACGTGCTTTAAATTTTTCATTATATTCTTTGATGTTTCTACAAAATGCATTTTTAAGCATTTCATAACGATTATCCATTTCAATACATAAAGAATTTAACGTGTTAATTACTTTGGTGTTATCTGTAATAATTGCATCTTCACTATCAGGTAGTTTTGCTAAATAGTGGCGTTCTATTTTATTAAAAAGTGTGAGTTCTACTTTTTTAGGATCAACCAATACAAATTTTACTTCTGCAGGATGTTTTTTGTAAAGTAAGGAAGTTAATACAGCGTTTAACCCAACCGATTTTCCTTGTCCAGTAGCTCCTGCCATAAGCAAGTGAGGCATTTTAGCAAGATCTACTACAAAAGTTTCGTTGCTAATGGTCTTTCCAATGGCAATAGGCAGTTCCATCTCTGCCTTTTGAAACTTTTGTGAAGCAATCACAGAATACATTGATACAATAGTGGGTGTTTTGTTTGGAACTTCAATACCTATAGTACCTCTTCCTGGAATAGGAGCAATAATTCTAATACCAAGTGCTGAGAGTGATAATGCAATATCATCTTCTAAATTCTTAATTTTTGATATTCTTATACCTGCTTCAGGTACAATTTCATAAAGTGTTACTGTTGGGCCAATAGTTGCTTTAATATTAGAGATACCTATTTTGTAGTTGCTTAAGGTATTTACAATTCTATTCTTATTTTCTTCTAATTCTTCTTGATTGATAGTAATGTTTTCACTATCATATTTCTTTAATAAATCAAGGTTAGGGAATTGATAATTTCCAAGTTCTAGCGTAGGGTCGAAGCTTCCAAAATCTGCTACAAGTTTATCTGCGAGATTATCTATTTCAGATTTCTCTTCAATAACCTTTTCAACATTCATTTTTAAATTGCTATCTAGAATTTTTTCCTCAGTGATTACTTTAACTTCTAATTCTTTTTGAGGGAAATCAGCCTCTTTATCAGATTTAAGTTTAGAATGATGAGTTATAGTTGGTTCAATATTATCTAAAGGAACTTCAAAGGCAGATTTTATGTCCTCTGCTTCAGTGGAAAGGCTATTATCAACAGGAATGTAATCATTGGTTTTAATATTGATAAAGTCTTTTTTAAGCTCGCTTTTAGCTGATTTAAATAATTTTCCAAAATGTTGTGGTGTTACTTTAAAGCGTAATGCCAAATATATTATAAGACTAAGAAGTAATACTAAAGCGGTTCCAATTTTTCCAATATAATCCTGAAAAAAAGAATTTAGCTCAAATCCTATTATACCGCCTAATAAAGGTTTGCTTTTAGCAAGAAACCCAAAAAGAGTTGAAGACCATATCACAATAAGAGTTCCCCAAAACCAATGCCGAAAAAGTTTTGCCCTATTTATATTTAAAAGTACATATATTCCTGAAAGAAATATTAACCCAGAAAAAACAAACGATGCAATGCCAAAACCACGATAAATAAATAAATCACTTACCCAAGCGCCAAATTTACTTAACCAATTTTGAGCCTTTACACTTCTTGCTGTAAATTCTGTTAAAATACTTTGGTCTGCTTTACCTGTAAAGAAAAAGGATAGAAATGCAATAAAAAGTAGAATACCAAGAATTAACAATAAACTACCAAACACTAACTTTTGTTGATTAGATAAGGTAAAATTTGATTTTTTTAACTTTGGCTTGGTTTTTTTTTTGGTTGTTTTCTTTTTTGCCATCTAGATACATTACACTAAAACAAAAATACAAATTACTAACGTTTATCCTAATAGTTATAGTATTTAAAAAACCTTTGGCAAATAAATAATAAACCCAATAAGTATAGCGAAAACAGATGCAATAAAAACAGCGCCAGCAGCTATATCTTTAATAAATCCTATCTTAGTATTATGCTCTGGATGAATAAAATCTGATATTTTTTCAATGGCTGTATTTAAGCCTTCAATACTCATTACTAAACCAATAGCTAATATCTGAACGATCCATTCTGTTTTAGAAATATTGTAATAAAATCCAAGTGCAGTTATTATTAAAGCAATAACAAATTGGATTTTTATACTTGCTTCAGTTTTTAAAAGCAAAAGCGCACCATTAAAGGCATATCTTATGCTTTTAATACGTTTACTAATGAAATGTTCTTTTTTAGTCATTCATTAAAGCGTCAAGAGCAGCTTTATAGTTAGGTTCTTCTACCACTTCTTGGACTTGCTCAGAATATAAAACTTTACCTTCTTCATCTAAAACTATGATGCATCTAGATAACAATCCTTCAACTGGGCCATCTACAAATATTAAGTTGTAATCGTTACCAAAAGAACCATTTCTAAAATCGGAAAGCATTTCTACATTCTCAATACCTTCTGCTACACAAAATCTCGACATTGCAAAAGGAAGATCTTTTGAAATACAAAGTACTTTGGTGTTATCTAAATTTGTTACTACTTTATTAAATTCTCTAACAGATGCTGCACAAGTGCCAGTATCTAAGCTGTGAAAAATGTTTAGTACAAGTTTCTGTCCTTTATAATCTTCAAGACTTACGTCAGATAAATTAACTTTTGCTAATCTAAAATTTGGAGCACTAGTGCCTGTTTCTGGTAAAGTTCCTGAAGTGTGGATTGGATTACCTTTTAATGTAACTGTTGCCATATTTTTTATTTTTAATAATCGTTAAAACTACTAATATTTATGTCTTTAAAAGAATGAATATTCACTTTTTTTATTTAAAAACAAAGTACCATGATTTTTTAAAAAGGAACTTTAATAATTTCATCAAGTGTTTAATGGATTAAATATTTTGTTTCAATAAATTTTATCAATTTTAATATAATTTTTAAAAATATAATGCTGCTTTATTTTGGTCTGTAATTTCTATCTTTAAAGTATTAAGAATTTAATATAATCTTACTAATGGAAAACAACAAAATACATAATGGAGATAAGTGCCCATTTTCAAATGGAGTAATAAGAGAAAGTGCAGGAGGAGGTACGTCTAATAATGATTGGTGGCCTAATCAATTAAAGTTGAATATTCTTAGGCAACACTCAAACTTAACAAACCCTATGGATAAGGATTTTGATTATGCAAAAGAGTTTAAGAAATTAAATTTGGATGCTGTGAAGAATGATCTTTTCGAATTGATGACCAATTCTCAAGATTGGTGGCCTGCAGATTATGGACATTATGGACCCTTATTTATAAGAATGGCTTGGCATAGCGCAGGCACCTATCGTATATCTGATGGCCGAGGAGGAGGAGCTTCTGGCTCGCAACGTTTTGCACCACTAAATAGTTGGCCAGATAATGGTAATCTTGATAAAGCACGTCTATTACTTTGGCCTATTAAACAAAAATATGGTAAGAAAATCTCTTGGGCAGATTTAATGATTCTTGCTGGTAATTGTGCACTTGAGTCTATGGGTTTTAAAACCTTTGGTTTTGGAGGAGGGCGAATAGATGTTTGGCAACCAGAAGAAGATATTTATTGGGGTTCTGAAACTGAATGGCTTGGTGATAAACGTTATGCAAATGATAGAGAATTAGAGAACCCTCTTGGTGCTGTTCAAATGGGGTTAATCTACGTAAATCCAGAAGGACCAAATGGCAATCCAGATCCTCTTAAATCTGCTGTAGATATCCGTGAAACGTTTAAGCGTATGGCTATGAATGATGAAGAAACTGTTGCACTCGTTGCGGGTGGACATACTTTTGGTAAAGCTCATGGTGCTGCTGATCCAGATAAATATGTTGGTAGAGAACCCGCAGGAGCAACAATTGAAGAACAAGGTTTAGGATGGAAAAACACTTTTGGTTCTGGAAAAGGAGATGATACTATTACAAGTGGTCTTGAAGGTGCTTGGACACCAAGCCCTACTGAATGGAATCATGAGTTTTTTGATGTCCTTTTTGGATATGAATGGGAATTAACAAAGAGTCCAGCAGGAGCATATCAATGGACTCCAACAACTGAATCAAACGCTAAAATGGCACCAAGAGCTGGTGATGCTTCTAAAACACAAGCCCTTATGATGACTACTGCAGATATGGCTCTAAAGTTAGATCCAATTTACGAGCCAATTTCGCGTCGTTTTCACGAAAAGCCAAATGATTTTGCTGATGTTTTTGCACGAGCATGGTTTAAAATGACACATCGTGACATGGGACCACGTTCTCGTTATTTAGGTTCTGAAGTGCCTTCAGAAGAATTGATTTGGCAAGATCCAATTCCTGCTGTATCACATGAGTTAGTAAATAGTGATGATGTTGCTAATTTGAAAGGAAAGATTTTAAATTCAGGATTGACTATTTCTGAACTTGTTTCAACTGCTTGGGCTTCAGCATCAACATATCGAGGTTCAGATATGAGAGGAGGAGCCAATGGAGCACATATTCGTTTAGCACCTCAAAAAGATTGGAAAGCTAATAACTCACCTCAATTGGCTAAAGTATTACAAACACTTGGAGGTATTCAACAAAACTTTAATAAAGCAATTTCTATGGCAGATTTAATTGTTTTAGGTGGTTGCGCTGGTATTGAGCAAGCTGTTAAGAATGCTGGACATGATATTGTAGTTCCGTTTACTCCAGGTAGAGGAGATGCTTCTCAAGAACAAACTGATATTGAATCGTTTGCCGCTTTAGAGCCAATAGCCGATGGTTTTCGTAATTATTTAAAAAATTCTAATAACACTTCTGCTGAAGAAATGTTGGTTGATAAAGCACAATTATTAACGCTTTCGGTTCCAGAAATGACAGTTTTGGTAGGTGGAATGCGAGTTCTTAATACTAATTATGATAATTCTCAGTATGGTGTCTTTACAAAGAACCCAGAAACACTTACTAATGATTTTTTTGTAAATCTTCTTGATATGAACATCACATGGAAGGCATCTTCTAATTCTGACGACGTATTTGAAGGTGTTAATCGTTCTACAGGAGAATTCAAGTGGAATGGTACTCGTGTCGATCTCATCTTTGGTTCAAACTCTGAGCTTCGTGCACTTGCAGAAGTTTATGCATGTGAGGACTCTCAAGAGAAATTTGTTAAGGACTTTATTGCAGCTTGGACTAAAGTGATGAATTTAGATCGTTTTGATTTGGTATAACTTCAATGTAAAATTGATGATAAGGAAACAGATTTTGATTATATAAAAAGTGAAAGCCTACTGAACTCAGTAGGCTTTTTAGTTTTATTTTGCAAAAAGATTAATTCACGTGTTTTTCTAAAAACTCAGCAACACCTTCGTGAGTAGCTTGCATTCCTGATTTTCCTTTATTCCAATTTGCAGGACAAACCTCTCCGTTTTCTTCAACAAATTGCAATGCATCAACCATTCGCAATGCTTCATCAACATTTCTTCCTAAGGGTAGGTCATTTACTATTTGATGACGTACAATACCTTCTTTATCAATTAAGAATAAACCTCTATAAGCTACTAATTCACCTGTGGCTTTAAGCATATCATTTTCATCATAAAAATAATCACCAGCTAAAACATCATAATTTTTTGATATTGTTTTGTTGGTATCAGCAACTAAAGGATATGTAACTCCTTTTATTCCGCCTTGATTTTTATCCATTTGCAACCAACCGTAGTGAGATTGTTCAGTATCAGTAGATACTGCAACAATAACAGTGTTTCTTGATTCAAATTCTTCAAGTTTTTCTTGAAATGCGTGTAATTCTGTTGGGCAAACAAACGTAAAATCTTTTGGGTAAAAGAATAATACAACATGCTTTTTATCTAAAAATTGATCTAATGAAAAGCTATCTACAAACTCGCAACCATTTACTATTGCTTGAGCATTAAATTCAGGTGCTTTTTTTCCTACTAAAACTGCCATTTTTTTTATTAAAATTTTAAATTAGGTTGCAAAGATATTGATTGCTTTCTACGTGCAGAAACAATAACATTATAATTTTTTATGATAAAATAAATTAATATTATTTAGTAGTGAGTTGTTTGATTTTAATCTTAAAAGCAGCAAACACTAATGTTGTAAAAGGGCTTAAATAATTAAAAAAAGCATAGCCTGCATAGGACATAGTATCTACACCTAGAACACTACTTTGATAGGCACCACACGTGTTCCAAGGAACTAGCACAGAAGTTACAGTTCCAGCATCCTCCAAAGTTCTACTCAAATTTTCAGGAGCTAAGTTTTTGTCTTCAAAAGCTTTTTTATACATTCTTCCAGGGATAACAATAGCTAAATATTGATCACTTGCAATAGCATTTAACCCAACACAACTAATTACGGTACTTGCAAATAGACCAAACACTGTATCAAATAAATTTAAAACAGATTTACTTATTCTTGATAATGCTCCTATGGCATCCATTACACCTCCAAATACCATCGCGCAAATAATAAGCCAAATAGTGCCTAGCATTCCGTACATACCTCCTGAAGAAAAAAGGTCGTTTAATTCTTCACTACTTGTTGCTATAGAAGTATCTACCGTTATCGCATTCATTATTCCTTTGTAACCTGAAATAAAAGTAAGTTCATCAGTTCCGGTAATTTGTTTTAATATTTCTGGTTGAAAAATAAGAGCAAATAACCCTCCTAATAGCGTTCCAATTAACAATGCAATTAAAGGTGGTGTTTTTTTTATAATAAGTACTATTACAATGGCAGGAACAATGAACACCCAAGGCGTTATATTAAAAGATTCTTTTATTGATGCTAACATAGTAGATGTATCTGTGCTTCCTGTAACATTTAGATTAAAGCCTATAATAACGAAAATTATCAATGTTACAACTATAGTTGGAACAGTAGTATAGGTCATATATTTTATATGTGAAAATAATTCTCCACCTGCCATAGCAGGAGCAAGATTAGTAGTGTCACTTAAAGGAGACATTTTATCTCCAAAGTATGCTCCTGATATAACAGCTCCAGCTGTCATTCCCGGATTAATTCCTAGAGCATTTCCTATACCAACTAAAGCAATACCAACAGTAGCCGAAGTAGTCCAGCTGCTTCCAGTAGCTATAGAGATTATAGCACATATTATTACAGTAGCTGGTAAAAATATACTAGGATTTAGTATTTGTAATCCATAATAAATCATAGACGGAATTATACCACTTATTAACCACGTTCCAGCTAAAGATCCTACGAAAAGTAGGATAAGTAAAGCTCCAGTTGTTGATTGAATGTTTTCAGATACTTCCTCAAGCATTTGTTTGTAAGTTACTTTGTTAAAGAATCCTACTATTGCTGCAACAGAAGCACCAAGTAATAATATGAATTGATTACTTCCAGCCAAAGCATCGTCTCCAAATACGTATTTTACATTAAAGAACAACATAAGAACCAAAGCAACAACTGGTATGAGTGCTTCCCAAATGTTTAATTCTTTGTTTTCAACAATATGTTCGTCTTGTGGTAGTTTAGGTTTTATGTCTTGGCTTTCCATGAAGTGTAAATAGTTAAATTTTAAAGAATGTAATGTTACGATTTTAGGCTTAGCTGTGCAAATGAAACAAAAAGGTCTGAAGTTTAACTTCAGACCTTTTTAAATAGATATATTTTAATTTAAAATTAAAAAGTTTCTTGTAATCTGTTTTTTGGTTCTAAGATGTTTAAATTTTCCATGCATATTCTCATGGTTTGATAGGTGCGTTCAATATCGTCATCTAGTCCAATAGAGAAGCGTATTAACCCATCGCTTAAACCCATTTCAATTTGTTCCTCTTCAGGAATTTCACTTGAAGTTGAGCTTCCTGGAGCAGAAAATAATGTTTTGTAGAATCCTAAACTTACTGCAAGATAACCTAAGTTTTCATGCTGCATTAGCTCCATTAAAGCATTGGCATTTTTAAGTGAGCCAACATCAATAGTTAACATACCACCAAATCCATATTCTGTATTCATCATAGATTTAAATGTTATGTGAGATGGATGTGATTCTAAACCAGGATACACAGTTTTTAAACCATCTACTTCAAATTTTTCAGCAAGGTATTGAGCATTTTTACTGTGTTGTTTCATTCTAATATGAAGAGTTCTCATATTTTTTAAAATTGAGGACGCTCTTAAACTATCCATTGTGGAGCCTAATAGCATTGATGCACCATCATTTACATTTCTCAAATTATCAATAAATTCTTGAGTACCGCAAACTACGCCACCAACTGTATCACTAGAACCATTGATGAATTTCGTCAAGCTATGTATCACTACATCTGCGCCAAGTTTTGCAGGAGAAATAGATAATGGAGAAAAGGTATTATCTACTACTAATTTTAAATCGTGTTTTTTGGCTAAATTTGATAATGCCAAAATATCTGCAACTTCTAAAAGCGGATTACTAACAGATTCGCAGTATAATACTTTTGTGTTTTTTGTAATAGCAGCTTCTACTACATCAAGTTTTGTAATATCTACAAAAGATGTTTCAATATTAAATCTTGGTGCGAAATTTTTTAAAAAAGCGTAAGTGCCTCCATAAATTGTTCTACTCGAAACAATATGATTTCCAGCTTCACATAGTTGCAACAATACTGGAGT
The DNA here is from genome assembly GCA_964418645.1 of uncultured Flavobacteriaceae bacterium. Lineage (GTDB taxonomy): Bacteria > Bacteroidota > Bacteroidia > Flavobacteriales > Flavobacteriaceae > JAADHG01. The sequence goes on along the minus strand of CAYQME010000004.1, from coordinate 9,294 downwards.
AATTGCTCCCATTCCAGAGGCTGAAACATTAGCTGTTTCAGTACTTTCCATTGCAGCAAGTGTCTCGCCTAAGTATAAGTTTGATGGTGTTGTGTGGCGAGAGTATAAATAACAGCCATCTGCATTACCTTCAAAAGTATCAAACATAGTTTTTGCTGATAGGAATGTATAGGTAGATGAATCAGAAATTGAAGGATTCACTCCTCCATATTCACCAAAGTACTGTAAATCTTGAATTTTATTAGCAGGTTTAAATGACATAATAAATTTGTTTAGAAAACAATTAGTTATAACAAAAGTCATAAAAATTAGATTAATAATCAATATATATGATTATATTTAGAAAATAAATCTATTCTATGTTAGATTTATTGAAAAAAAATAATTAATTTTAAAATTAAATTCAGGATTACTGAAAATTTATCAATTATGGCATTTGACACTATAGACAGAAATTTGCTAGAATTATTACAGAAGGATAGCAAGCAAACAAACAAAGAATTATCTAATAAGTTACTTTTATCGGTTACTGCAGTTTACGAGCGCATAAAAAAATTGGAAAAAGCAGGCATTATTGAGAAGTATGTAGCTCTCGTAAATAAAGAAAAGATAAACAAATCTTTTGTGGCGTTTTGTAATATTAAACTTGTTCAGCATACACACGATTATGTTATAAAATTTGAAAAGGACATCGCTAATTTAAATGAAGTAGTTGAGTGTTATCATATTAGTGGCGATTACGATTATTTATTAAAAGTTTTGGTAGCCGACATGAAAGCTTTTAGAGAGTTTATGGTAGAAAAGTTAACAACAATCAGTCATATTGGGAGTACCCATAGTACATTCATGATTAATGAGGTAAAGTTTACAACAGCTATTAATATTTGATTTTTATGTCATCAACCAAATATAAATTAGCTGAATTTTTAATCCTATTCATAATTCTCCCAATAACATTTACACAAAATTTTCACTTTAGAATAAAGCTGTTTATTGGAGTCATCGGCTTTTTGTATATCATTTTTATACTACTAAAAATTGAAAAGAATAAATTCAAGATTGCTTCAAACATTAATTGGAAAGCCTTCTGGAAGCATACGTCTATCAAATTTATAGTTATTGCCATAATAACGACTGCGTTTGTTTGGTTTACTAATAAAGATGTCTTATTCAATGTAATACTCAATAAACCTAAATTATGGATAATAATCTTGTTTGTCTATAGTTTCTTATCTGTTTATCCACAAGAATTGATTTATAGAACATTCTTTTTTCAACGGTACGATTCATTTTTTAAAAACCTTAATTTATTATTGTTTGTTAACGCCATTGTATTTTCACTTGGTCATATATTTTTTAGAAATACCTTGGTTTTAGTGCTTACTTTTTTTGGAGGATTATTATTTGCCTATACATATAGCAAAACAAAATCAACACTTTTAGTATCCATAGAGCATGCTATTTATGGCTGTTGGTTGTTTACTGTTGGCATGGGAAGTATGCTTGGGTTTCCTTCGTAATATTAAGGAAATACATGTAGCGAAGTATTAATACCAGCGTTTTTTATTCTTTTTTGAAGCGACCGATTTTCTTCCTTTTCTATGTTTACTACCTTTCTTTTTATGTACTTCAGGTTTTGCTTTAGGATCTAAAGGATATGGATGATTTTCTTCAACAGTAATGGTAGTATGTATTAATTTCTGAATGCTTAATACATAGCTTTTTTCATCAGCAGAACAGAACGAATAGGAAATTCCAGTATTTCCAGCTCTTCCAGTTCTTCCAATACGATGTACATAGGTTTCAGCTACATTTGGCATATCGAAATTAATAACAGCATCTAGATTGTCAATATCAAGACCACGAGCGGCAACATCTGTTGCTATTAAAATATTAACTTCTTTATTTTTAAATTTATTAAAAGCAGTTTGTCTTGCGCTTTGTGTTTTATCACCATGAATACTATCTACATTATAATTGTTTTTGAGTAGTGTTTTTTCTAATTTATCTACTCCAAATTTTGTACGTCTAAAAATAATAATGTTTCCTTTTATTGTATTTCTAAGTAAATGCAAGCACAGTTCAATTTTCTTTGGTTTGGGCACAAAGTATAACCACTGATTAATGCTTTTTGTAACTGAAGAGGTAGGGGAAATTTGAACTTTTTCAGGTGTCTTTAAGATAGTCTTAGCTAATTGCTCAACCTTGAAAGGCATAGTAGCCGAAAACAATAATGTTTGCTTAGTTTTTGGGCACAAACGCTCTATTTTTTTAACATCATCAATAAAACCCATGTCTAGCATTAAATCGGCTTCATCTAATACTAAAATTTCGATATAATCTAGATTAATGATGTCTTGTTTGTGTAAATCAAGTAGTCTCCCAGGAGTTGCTACTAAAATATCAATACCCTTTTTAAGAATATCCTTTTGAGGTTCAATAGATGTGCCTCCAAAAACTACAGATGTTCTTAAATTGGTGTGTTTTCCGTATACTTTGAAGTCGTTTTCAATTTGTCCAGCAAGCTCACGTGTTGGACTAATAATTAGAGACCTAATTTTTTTGCCTTTTTTTGGCGCGTCTTGTTTGGTTATTAATAATTCTAAAATTGGCAATGCAAAGGCAGCAGTTTTTCCAGTGCCAGTTTGTGCCGAGGCAATGACATCTTTTTTATCTAATACTAATGGAATAGTATTTTCCTGAACAGGTGTAGGAAGTCCATAATTTTTCTCAGAAATGGCTTTTAATAAAGAATTACTTAACTGAAGCGCTTTAAAGGACATACTTAGAATATTATTTAGATTGTTAATCTAAAATAGTTTTAACACGACCAACTTCACCAGATTCTAATTGTACTTTAATACCATGAGGGTGATTTGGCGACTTAGTAAGTAACCGCTTAACTATACCATGAGTTAGACTACCCGAACGCTGATTATGCTTTTCAACAATTGCAACGTGTTTACCAATTTGGATGTCTTTTCTAAGTTTACCATCCAATTGAGTAGTCTCCATTAGTATATTTTATAGCGTTTTGTTAAGATACTTTATTTAAGGCTTTACCGTTTTTGTATTCACCTAAAACAATAACATCCTTACTTTTTTCGTATTCTTTTATAGCAAATTCCATTTGCTTTTTATTATCTCTTCTTATTTTTATTCCTGTTCTAGATCCTCTATTTCTTATTTCAATATAAAATCCATCTCTTAAATCTAAAGGTCTTGTTGGAGGTCTTCCCATAATTTTCTATAACTTTTTGTTGTGAATATATTGAAAATTTATTTAAAAATAGAATTTAGATAAAAAATCAATCTGGCAAAGATACAATAAGTTTGGATTAAATTCCTACTCTATAATAGATTATAGTTATGGTAACATAAAGCACTCTACTACAATTTTTTAATTGCGGCTTCAGCACAACGTTCTCCATCCATGGCTGCTGACACAATCCCTCCAGCATAGCCACCACCTTCACCACAAGGAAATAAACCTTGAACATCAGGATGTTCTAACTGGTCGTTTCTAGGTATTTTTACAGGAGACGATGTTCGTGATTCTACACCAACAACATTGGCCTCATATGTGTAGTAGCCTTTCATTTTTTGCCCAAATGCAGTAATGCCTTTACGTAATTTACTTCCAATTATTTTTGGCAATAAGGAATGTAGTGGTGCCGATTTTAGTCCAGGTTGATATGAGGTGTCATTTAATGAATTGGATAATTTACCATCAACAAAATCGGTTAAACGCTGTCCAGGTGCTGTTTGGCTTCGACCACCTGAAGTGTATGCTAATCGTTCTAAATCTTTTTGATATTCTAAGCCTTTTAGTACTCCATAATGATTGTATTTTGGAATGTCCTGATCCACATTAATTTCAACAACAATTCCAGAATTAGCGAATGTATTATTTCGTTTAGAAGGTGACATTCCATTGACTACGACTTCGCCATTTGCTGTTGCCGCAGGCACTATAAAACCTCCAGGGCACATACAAAATGAATATACACCTCGGTTATTTACCTGATGTACTAAGCTATAAGAAGCGGCTGGTAATAATGTGTCACGATGCCCTTTACAATGATATTGAATACTGTCAATAATGTGTTGCGGATGCTCCACACGAACTCCCATGGCAAAGGATTTTGCTTCTAAAGCTATATTTTGCTTGTGTAACAAATAATAAATATCTCTTGCAGAATGTCCTGTAGCTAAAATAACTGCTTTTGTAACAAATACATTCCCATTTTGTAGTTGTATGGCTTTTAAAGTGTTGTCTTTTACAATAAAATTGGTAACTCTACTTTCAAAGTGTATTTCGCCACCATATTTTAAAATGGTTTCACGAATATTTTGAATCACTTTGGGTAATTTATTTGTGCCAATATGTGGGTGTGCATCAATAAGAATTTGCCCTGAAGCACCATGAAACACTAGATTTTCAAATATTCTACGAACGTCACCACGTTTTAGGCTTCTAGTATATAGTTTTCCGTCGGAATAGGTTCCTGCACCACCTTCACCAAAACAATAGTTGGAATCTTCATTAACATCATGAAACTGGTTTATAGCGCGAAGATCACGTCGTCTTTCTTGCACATTTTTCCCACGTTCTAAAACAATGGGTTTATAACCCAATTCGATGCATCTTAATGCGGCAAACATACCTGCTGGCCCAAAACCAATAATATGTATTTCTTTGGCTTTAGAAACATCTTTATAGGTAAAAAGATACTCAGATGTTTCAGGTGGTTGTTCATTAATATAAACAGCTATTTTGTAGTTAAATATGATGATAGATTTTCGAGCATCAATCGATTTTCTTAAGATTTTTATGGCTGTAATTTCTTCAAGATTAACATTTACAATTCGTGCAGCTTTTTGCTTTAAAGTGCCTTCTTTTTTTTTATCTTGCAACGTAATTCTAATCTGAATTTCTTTTACCATAAACGCAAAGCTAATTAAATAAAATGAAGCTGTACTCTAATTATATTTTGTAGTAGATATTAATTGAATATATGTTTGTATTTTTGCACTTCAAAATTTAATTTATATTTATGAATTCATACGATGTCGCCATTATTGGTTCTGGTCCTGGAGGCTATGTAGCAGCCATTCGTTGCGCGCAATTAGGCATGAAAACGGCTATCATTGAAAAATATGCAACCCTTGGTGGTACTTGCCTTAATGTAGGTTGTATTCCTAGTAAGGCGCTTTTAGATTCATCACACCACTTTGAAGATGCTGTAAAACACTTTGAGGAGCATGGTATTGATATTCCTGGAGATATAAAAGTCAATCTTGAAAAAATGATTGCACGTAAGCAATCTGTTGTTGACCAAACCACTGGAGGTATTGATTTTTTAATGAAGAAAAATAAAATTGATGTATATGAAGGTTTAGGAAGTTTCAAAGATGAGACTCACATAACTATTTCTGGAAAAGAAAATTTAGAAATTGAAGCAAAAAGCACAATTATAGCTACAGGAAGTAAGCCTTCCAATTTACCTTTTATCAAATTAGATAAAGAGCGTATCATTACATCAACAGAAGCCTTAAAGCTTAAAGAAATACCGAAACATTTAATTGTTATTGGTGGTGGTGTTATTGGTTTAGAACTTGGGCAAGTCTATAAACGTTTGGGTGCAGAAGTTACTATAATAGAATATATGGATCGTATTATTCCAACAATGGATGCTGGATTATCTAAGGAATTAAATAAAGTATTAAAAAAACAAAAATTTAAAATTAATACGTCTCATAAAGTAACATCTGTAGAGCGTTTTGGTAATGAAGTTATTGTAAAAGCAAACAATAAAAAAGGGGAAGAAGTTGAGTTTAAAGGCGATTATTGCTTGGTATCAGTAGGACGACGTCCTTATACAGATGGTTTAAACGCTGAAGCAGCAGGTGTAAAATTAAATGATAGAGGACAAGTTGAAGTAAATGACCACTTACAAACAAGTGCTTCAAATATTTATGCTATTGGCGATGTTATTAAAGGTGCAATGTTAGCTCATAAAGCTGAAGAGGAAGGTGTTTTTGTAGCCGAAACTTTAGCAGGTCAAAAACCACACATCGACTATAATTTAATTCCTGGCGTAGTTTACACCTGGCCTGAAGTTGCAACTGTTGGTAAGACTGAAGAACAACTTAAAGAAGCAGGTATTGATTATAAAGTGGGGCAGTTCCCAATGCGAGCTTTAGGTAGAAGTCGTGCAAGTATGGACTTGGATGGATTTGTAAAAATCCTAGCAGACACAACAACAGATGAAATTTTAGGTGTACATATGGTTGGTGCTCGTGCTGCCGATATGATTGCTGAAGCTGTAGTTGCTATGGAATACAGAGCCTCTGCTGAAGATATTTCAAGAATGTCTCATGCGCATCCTACATTTACTGAAGCCATTAAAGAAGCTGCATTAGCAGCTACTGAGAATAGGCCTTTGCATATTTAGAATTAATTAAAACAAATCATTTAAAACTTTAGCTAATCTAATTCCAGCAATTTGTAGTTGGGTTCGTATCGTTTCAAAATGGTCATAAGAATACCGATATCTTAAATTTTCATCTGCTTTTACAGAAGCGTAAACCTTATTCGAGAGTTTATGAGTTTCGTTTACCCAATCTATTATAGTACCTTCTTGAATGGCTTTTACTTGTTTTTTTGATAAAACATCAGCATTTTCAGCCAATTCAGCATAACCCATGCCATAACTGTTAATCATTTCGGTATCCCAAACGCGATGCAAATTAGAATCTTTATAAAACCATTGTACTTTTACATCGTTACCACCTTTGTCTTCTGCTTTTCCGATGTGCATAGGTTGATGTAAATCGCCTACTAAATGAATGAGTAGCTTTAAATAAAAGGCTTTATCATCATCAGACGCATTTTCATCTGTAATAACTTTTTTACAGTAAGCGATGCCTGTTACCAAATCACCATTAGGATTCTTTTTTGAAGTTTCGTAAGTAGCATCCAAAGGCATATTAATATAGTGCCAAGTGTAAAATTCATTATATCTTTTATCAGATTTTATCTCATCGGCAAATGTTGATACAAATGCTAATGATTTTCTGTGTAGTAATTTCTGAATCTTATGCTTGCTACTAGATTTAAGGTAATTGTCTGCAATTTCACCAATAACACGATGCCCAGTTTTACCCCATTTTACTTCTGAAGGATTAAACGATGAACATAAAAATAATAGGAGTAAAGCGTAAGTAAGTTTGGATTTCATTTCAATTTATTGTTTTGGCTAATTTATGAATAAAGGCATAAAATATAAAAGCATAACAAAAACATTTTTATTTCCTCTTATTCTGCTTATTATAATTTTTATCGCCTCGCGTTTTAGGTTTCTTATATTTTGCAGCAATCTTAAATTTGTATGAACCTCCTAAATTTTCCTTTTTATTCTTTTCAGATTTTTCATGAAAAGCTTCTCCTGGTGTATGTTCTTCTGTTTTGCGTTTATGAGGATTGTAGTGCTCTTTTAACTGCGGACGCTCTTCTTCAATAAGCTCCGTTGAAATTTTAACAGCTTGAGGAATTTCAATAATAGGAATTTCCATTTGCATTAATGTCTCGATGTCTTCAATGGAATCTTCTTCTTTTTTGGTAGATAACACAATAGAGTGTCCTTCTTTTTCTGCACGACCTGTTCTTCCAATTCTGTGCATATAATTTTCAGGATAGTCAGGTGTGTCAAAATTAATAACATGCGAAATATTTTCAATATCCAAGCCACGTGCCATCACATCAGTAGCAATTAGTATTCTGTTCTCACCCTTTTCAAACTGAGCAATACTTCGTAATCTATAGTTTTGTGTTTTGTTAGAATGAATCACACAAATTTCATTGTTAAACAGTTCTTCTAATTGTTCAAACAACCGATCTGCCATACGTTTGTAAGCCACAAAAATTAATACTTTATTAAAGGTTTCTGTATCTTGAAGTAAGTGATTTACTAAATTTACTTTGGTATAAAAATTTGGAACTTTATAGCGTTGCTGAGAGATATTGTCTAGAGGTGTTCCAGAAATAGCAATAGAAATACGCTGAGGATTTATAAAATAAGTGGTAATTAATACATCGACATCTTTGGTCATGGTTGCCGAAAACATAATGTTTTGTCTACGTTGCGGCAATAAATCAAAAATATTCAATAATTGATGTCTAAACCCAAGATCTAACATCACATCAACTTCGTCAATCACCAATTTTTTAATTGACTTTAGTTGTAAAACTCTACTTAAAGCCAAGTCATACAATCGTCCTGGAGTTGCCACCAAAATGTCTAAACCTTGAGCAATAGCCTGCTTTTGTGTATTAATATTTGTGCCTCCATACACACCCAAAATTCTTACATTGGTATATTTTGCAATTTTTTCAAATTCTTCAACCACTTGAACCACAAGTTCTCTAGTAGGAACTAAAACCAAAACTCTTGGGTTTTCTTGCTGCGAATATGGCAAGTGCTTAAGTATAGGAAGTGCATAGGCGAATGTTTTCCCAGTTCCTGTTTGAGCTATACCAACGACATCTTTTCCAGATCCAATAACATTAAACGATTGTTCTTGTATTGGTGTAGCATTTACAAACCCCAAATCGTCTAAAGCATTACGTAAAGGTGTCGTTAATTTTAATTCTTGAAATGTCACATTAAAAATTTAAGGCACAAAGGTAAGCTATTATGGAATAAAGTATCTGTTTATTGTTTTTTAAGTATGTAACTTTGGCAACTTAAAAATTTTGATATTTCATTGCGAACAAAAAAGAATATAATACTTAAGCATTCTGAATTATTTGTTGAGAATCTTCTTAATTGGGCTCAACAATTTGATGATGTCGCTTGGTTAGATTCCAACAATTATAATCAAGAGTATACCAGCTATGATGCTATTTTGGCTGTAGATGCGTTTACAAGTATTCAAACAGATTATGAAAATGCTTTCGATAAATTAAAAGAATACCAATCCATTACTAACGATTGGATTTTTGGATACCTGACTTACGATTTAAAAAATGATGTAGAAGAGTTACAGTCCAATAATTTTGATGGTTTACATTTTCCAGACCTTTATTTTTTTCAACCCAAGAAATTGTTTTTATTTAAAGGAAATACAGTTGAGATTCAATACTTAAATTATGTTGCTAATGAGATTGATGACGATATCAAAGCTATATCTAATGAAACAAAATGTCACCTTGAGCGCAGTCGAAAGGTCTCAAAGGATATCAAAATTAAGTTGAGAATTCACAAAGACGACTATTTTAAAAAAATAAAT